>JAADFV010000064.1 GCA_013152695.1 Chloroflexota bacterium
CGGTGAAGGGTACGCGTAATACCAGCACGGTTGTCTTCGGTAAAAACGCCGATACGGTCTACCACATAATTGATGTCGTCTTCCGTGATCTCGCGCTCGAGGAGTTCGATATCCGTGTCTGTGTAGCGGGCCTCGGGCCGGCGTCCTAGATCGAGAATGATTTCGATCAGTTCGTTGTCGCGACCCATTTCCCGCAGACGTTGGGTGATGGCCGGAGGTAGCACTTGCAGAAGCGCTTCCAAGTCATCGGTAATTTTCTGTTGCATTGGACTATAAATCATTATTTCTATTTGCCGAATCTCGCAAACGCAACAGGATTGTCCCGTTGCCGACTGTAAATTAGCTCATTCGTATAGTACACATTCTGCACTAAGCCCAGAAAATGCACAAATCTTTCCGGGTAATTGAGCGGAGACTTATTTTTTTACAGGTGGCGGTTGTAAGTTGTACTCACTGGGAATCAACCCAGAAATAGGGACTTCAGCCATGTCGCGCAGGGAGACTGCCTGTTTGTTTTGAATAGTAGTGTGTTTGACCAAACGAGTAAGGCTGGGCCCAGAGCGAAAACCATAGGCCCGCAAAAGAGGCCCAAAACTTGTTTGGTAAGGACGTAAAGTGCAATAAACGGGATGCCGGGGATAGCGGCTAAGGATGTGAAGGCTATGCAAAATGATGTCGCGCACAGCATCGGTGGCTTCGGGGGCACCGTACAAGCGTAACCAATGTCCTTTATTGCCGCGGATGATATGGGCTGCGGCCACAACATCTCCCTTCTCTTCGAATACCAAACCTTCACTGTGTTCGGGTTGCCACCACGAACGCAAATGCAAGGGCGAGGGCGGATCATCATTCATGAGAAGCCGGCCTTCGGCCTGTTGCACCAAGGCGGGGGTGTAGCGTGTATAAAGCCGGTGTAAAGCAAAGCTATCACTTTCCCGTTGAGGACGGACGAAAATAGCGGTGTCGGAGGAAAGAGGGGGGGGCGAAGAAACGCTGGGTAGCTGAAAAATCGTTTCTCGAATATACGGGGCAAAGCTACTATGGATAATCAGGGGTAAAGCCGTCGAATCGGAGTCTACGCAAATGTAGAGGCGCTGAATACCATGTTCGCCCGCATCTTTGACAATAAATTCTAAAAGTCGCTGCCAAATGGCAGTACTGGCGCGGGGATGATTGTCGGGATCGGGAGCAATCGCCATGATATCGGCTTCGGGACGCGCCAGACGTTTGATCGCCTGAACAAAACCATACAAGGGCAAGGTATTGTCATCCGGGTGATAAAGATAGGTGGCTGCCCCGGTGCCGTGCCAGGCCAACGGTGCCCCCATCGCCGACCACAGGACCGAATGAGTGCCCGTAAGATGGCGCTCCAATTGCAGAGGGATGCTGTGACGTGATAACTTTTGCAAACGCAGGCTATCGCGTAGCCGAAAAGGTTTTATCAAGGTTGATATGGTGGGGAAGAAGGGAAGGGGAGTTTCTCTACACTCATTTTACCACTGAATGCCCTGCAAGCAAGTGACCCGGCTTCAATTTATGCGAGGCCCAGGCCAGCAGGGAGAGATAAGCAGCTTTCTCCTAACTGCGAACATGACCCTTACCCAAGACAATCCATTTGTAGGTGGTGAGCTCCTGCAAACCCATGGGTCCGCGGGCGTGTAACTTTTGGGTACTCACGGCAACTTCGGCCCCTAAACCGAACTGCCCGCCATCATTGAAACGCGTGGAAGCGTTGACAAAAACGGCAGCGCTATCAACTTCATCGAGGAAGCGCTGGGCATTACTCCAGGTTTCGGTTAGGATCGCTTCGGAGTGCCCTGTACCGTGGGCGCGGATGTGTTCGATGGCTTCATCTAGACCGGAGACTACACGCAATCCCAATGTCAGGTTCAACCACTCGGTGTCAAAGTCTTCTGGCCCTGCTGCAGAAACTGCCGAATGTTCACCGACCAGGGTCAGAGCTTGCGGAGCGGCACGAAAAGTCACGCCGGCCTCAGCCAGATAGGTGACGACGCGGGGAAGAAAGCCGGCAGCGAGGGATTCGTGCACAAGGAGGGTATCCAGAGCATTACAGACGCTGGGCCGCTGCGTTTTGGCGTTGTGGATGATGGGCAAGGCCTTGTCGAGATCTGCCGTAGCATCGACGTAGATGTGATTGATGCCGATGCCACCGGTAATGACGGGAATCGTGCTGTTCTCACGGCATAGTTTATGCAAACCGGCGCCGCCCCGGGGAATGATCATGTCTACGTACTCGTGTAGCTTGAGCAGATGCCCCACGAGGGCGCGATCGGGGTCTTTGATGTATTGGATGGCAGTCTGGGGCAAGCCGACTTGTTCCAAAGCAGCATGAATCACCTGCAAAATAGCAAGATTGCTACGACGGATCTCTTTGCTTCCTCGCATAATGGCGGCATTGCCGGTCTTGAGGGCAAGCGCGGCGATATCGATGGTCACGTTGGGGCGGGCCTCGTAGATCAGGCCCAATACGCCCAAAGGGGTACGGCGACGACTGATACGAAGTCCGTTGGGGAGGAGACGGGCATCGAATTCACTCCCGACAGGATCGGGTAGCAAGGCAATGGCACGGGTATCGGCCGCAAAGCTCTGTAGGCGTTGGGGGGTGATAGTCATGCGGTCGATGAGGTTGTCGCGCAGCCCCGCAGCCTTGCCATCAGCCAGGTCTTGGGCATTGGCGGCAAGAATTTCATCTTGATGGGCGAGAAGACCATCGGCCATCGCCAGGAGAAGATCGTTTTTAGTTTGGGTGGATGTGGTTGCCAGGACATAAGAAGCAGCTTTGGCTGCCTTCCCCATGGGAATAAGTGGATTTGTGTTCATGATCGGTTCTCTGGGGTGGTTGAGAAGGTGAAAAATTGCTGGATGGATGATGACGGTAGGAAAAAGAAGAAAGATGAAGCGAATGACCTAAAGCAAAATGAGATCGTTGCGGTGGATAACAGCATCGCCGTATTCGTAGCCTAAAACAGTTTCGATTTGTTGGGAGTGAAGACCTTGAATCTGTCGAACATCGGCAGCATGGTAGCGGACCATGCCTCGCGCGATTTCTTTTCCTCGAGAATCGTAGATACTGATGGTATCCCCGCGCTCGAAGTGGCCATCTACAGCGGTGATGCCGATGGGTAAGAGGCTACTGCCTTGGCTACGTAACGCCCGGCTGGCTCCGGCATCTACGGTGATGCGACCAGTGGTCGTGTATCCGGCCAGGAGCCAGCGTTTGCGACTTTCGGGATGGCTGGTACGCGGGGTAAAACGGGTACCTAGGGCCTCACCTTGTACTAACCGGGGCAATACGTCGGGAATACTACCGGCAGTAATGATGACGGTGACGCCGGCAGCCATTGCTGTTTCTGCCGCCTGGAGTTTGGTGGTCATACCGCCGGTACCCAAACCGCTGATACTCCCTCCTGCTTGTGCTCGCAGACGCTCATCAATTTGCGTCACTTCGGAGATCAGCTCGGCCTCAGGATTTTGGCGGGGATCCGATGTAAAAAGACCAGGGGTATCGGTAAGAAGAATGAGTAAGTCGGCTTCGGCCATGGTTGCCACCATTGCCGAAAGATTGTCGTTATCGCCGACACGGATTTCCTCGGCGGTGACAGTGTCATTTTCATTGACGATGGGCAGGATGCGATGACGGAGTAGGGAGCTCAGGGTCTGACGGGCATTGAGATAACGGCGGCGTTGCTGTAAATCGGCACGGGTCAGCAACATTTGGCCTACGTAAATATCGTAGATATCGAAATATTGTTGGTAGAGCCCCATAAGCTTGAGCTGGCCCACAGCGCTGAGCATCTGCTTGGCGGGTACAAAGGGGGGGAGCTCAGGAAAGCCTAATTGTTCCTTGCCCGCAGCCATAGCGCCGGAACTCACCAGAATAAGCTCGAGTCCCTGCTCATGCAGGTAGGCGCATTGGCGAACCAGTTCGATTAAACGGGGTCGGTTGAGGTAAGGAGTGTCGGCCGTGAGGACACTGGTACCGAGTTTGATGACGACACGACGAAAGGGCAGTGAAGTAGTGAGAGAGTTCAATTCTGGTCACGTCCTAAATATTGATTTTTATGTTTTCTCCAGGAACGACAAAGGTCACCTGTGGGAGGCAAGCATGAGAGTAAAGCATCAGCGAAAAGCTAGGAATCAAAATAGCGGTCTATTTCGTTGCGTCGCCGCACATCCAATTCTTGGGCCCAGCTTTGCATCAATGCCGACAATGTAGCCAACACATCCGTGTCGGGAGGGAGCTCACCCGGGATGAAGCGCTGTAACAAAGTGGAGACAGCCTCTCGCCACAGGTCCGCCTGTTCCAACAGCTCACCCCGTTCAAAGGCGAAAGAGCCCTGTGCATCTTTAAGTGCCTGTTGGGCCTCTTGCAGGGCCTGCTGCAATTCTTGTAACTGCTCATCTGAGGGAGATTCTGTTGGCCAGATGAGAAAGCGCTGGGGGTTGGTATAGCCGTTCCAGCCGTCATCTGTTTGATAGGGTTTGACGCGCATACCAAAATGGAGGTGAGGGCCTGTGCTGAAGCCGGTGTTGCCGGAAAGAGCTATGACATCTCCCTGATCGACGTTCTGGTTCTTTCTTACCTTGAATTCACTGAGGTGAGCATACAAAGATTGTCCCCAATCGTGCTGAAGTTTGATGTGGCGGCCAAAGCCTTCTTTGTCTTCTGCTTTGAGAATGACTTTGCCACGATCAACAGCCAGAATAGGAGTGCCTACAGGCATGCTCCAGTCGATACCATTGTGGCCGGGAAGGCCTAGTCTGGCATAGACACTGGGATTTTCACCAAAACCTTGGGTGAGCCGGTGACTACCGGTAAAAGGAAGAGGAACTCGGGGATCGGCCACAACGAGGCTCCTTGACAGGGGGAAATGTCAGAAGGCCGGGTAAAGAGGTGGGATGTCAGGCGCTGGGAGCTTGGGGACAAAGGGGACGAAGAATCGTCCAGGCATAAATACCGGCGTTGTGTCCATCGGCCCAGGTAATTTGAAGAGCATAGCCGCCAAGGATGTCGGCACTTACCACTTCGCTGGATACTCCCGGGGGCGGATTTCTCCTGAGATCGGCCGGGTCAATGGGTTGTCCCATATTTTCGTGCCCACCCTGGCATTCGGCACAGGGACAGATGTTGCGAATGCCGGGTAAGGGATATTCACAATGAGCGCCGTCAAGCCAGTCGATGATGAGCAGTTGGCGTGGACGGTCGATGGTGATGTTGGTCGGTTGAGGATCGTTGATCATGGTTAAAGTTGGGCAATGATTTGATGTAAGCGGCTGCTATAATCGGGGTCTTGAAGAGGATCGTACTGGGAGCGAAGATAACGATTGAGGAAAAAGTCGAGCCATAAAGGCTTTTCGCTCTCCTGCGCCTGACTTAGCTCCCAGCCAGCTTCGCTGAGAAGACAAACAGCCTGGACTAAAACAGCCATCTTGTCGACGACACGACGTATGTGGGCCTGCTGGAAGAGAGTATCCGCGGCCAATAGAGTCTTTACCAAATCTCGCGTATCATCAAGATATCGCGTCAACTCCAGGCGTTGATCATAAAGGCTATGGGCTGTGATCTCCGTCAGAAGCTGTTCGAGATAAGTAAAGAGATGCTCATGAAGCTGGTATTTTCGCATATCTCGCATCACTTGCAAACACAGCACATTATGGCTACCCTCCCAGCTCTCGAAGACCAGGGCATCGCGATAAAGACGAGGGATGATGGAGAAATCCTCGATGGCACCATTCCCACCGAGAATCTCTTGGGCACGGCGGATGCTGAGACTGCTCTGTACAGAAGTCCAGTATTTGTTGATATTGACGAGCAAACGATGGACGCCCCGTTCACCTTCGGAAGCAAGCCCCACATCGATGCGATCGATGAGATGGCTAAGGCGCATGGTCGAAGCCAGCATTGCCCCCAAATCCACCTTGATCTCGGCCAAAGCTTCCGCAACGAGAGGATATTCTACGATCGGATATCCAAAGGCCCAGCGATGCTGGGCAAAATGCCAGGCCTCGACATACGCACGACGAAGAAGACCGGCAGACCCCACAGCATTGGCCCAACGCGAGGTATTGAGTACTAATTCTGTAACGATGTGAATACCATCTTCGATATCACCAAGGGGATAAGCCACAGCCCTATCGAAATCAATCTCTCCCGTGGCCATGGTTCTGGTGCCAAACTTGGTCTTGAGACGACGAAGATAAAAGGTGTTCAGTGAGCCATCGGGTAGGTGTCGTGGCACTAGAAACACGCCTAAACCGCGTGTTCCTGCTGCTGCCCCTTTGGGGCGGGCGGTGATAAGCATTTGTTCGGCATTGGCCACGGAGCAAAACCATTTTTCGCCGGTGACACGCCAGGTGCCATCAGGATCACGTTCCGCCACAACAGCATTGGCCCCTACATCGGAGCCCCCCTGTACTTCGGTAAGGTATTGCGAGGCAACATCTTTATTTTCGTAGTCGCTGCTCAAGAGGGCCGGCAGATAGCGCTCTTGCTGTTCGCGACTTCCTACCGTCTGCAAGGTTCGAATCAGCCCCATGGTACATACGATTGGACAGACATGCCCCATCTCTCCTGCCTGGCTCAGCAGGTAGAAATATGCACTTTGCAAAGTGGCATTCCCTGCATGTGCTTGTAAGGAAAGAATACCGGATTCATAGGCAGGGCGGCCGGCCGTATGGTAAGTCGGATGAAAAACAACCTCCTCCGTGCGGCGGCCGATACCATCCCAGCGCGCAAGGCGAGGGTGATTCTCAGGTAGATCGTTGATGGTAGCTGCAGGATCGATTACTGTGGCGACTTTTTCACCAAAATCGGATAAAGCCGTAAAAGCTCCTTGATAAGTTGCCTCCCCAAGATACATTTGTAGAATGCGTTGGAAGTTAGGATCGGCGGTAAAAAAGTTTTGGGGGATACTCTCCCGCCACGCCACTAACTGATTTCGCCCTTCTATCTGGGCCGAAAGTACAGGGGGTTGTGGAGAGGAAATCGCACTCATGATGAAAGTCCTGCCTTGTCAGACATCAACTGACATGAGAAAATCGAAAATGTCATGGAGATCGTTAGCTTCAAAATACGTACAAGACGCATTCTGCTTCTTGATAAGTATACCGCAAATTATGATTTTTGGGCATGGGGCACTTGCCTCCCTGATGCGGTTGGCCTATTCTGAATAAACTGTCATCTTCAGACAAACGCTGCTTCATGTCCTTTTCACACGAAAGCGCTATACTCAAAATATGTCGCGTTATCTTCTCCCCACGTGTATCCTGATTGTCAGTTTGCTTTTTCTGATTCTGCCTTCTGTGTGGGCCGTTACGCCTGAGGGCAACGGCCGCACGGTTGCTGTGCCCTGGGTCGATAGGGCGCCCACCATCGATGGCGATCTCACCGATTGGCCCTCGACACCGGTGCTCGGTCTCGATGCATTCAGTGCTGCGCACAAAGAGGGACAACCCCCCTTTCCCGACCCTGCAGATGCCTCGATGCAACTGAGCATGGTCTGGGACGCCACGTATTTGTATGTAGCTATGCGGGTTCAGGACGATGTTCTTGTCAATGATTCGGGGGCAGCCGTGTGGCAGGATGATGAAATCGAGCTCGGCTTCGATGGCAACCACAATTTTGCTGGCCCCGACGCCGTCGATCATCAATTTACCTTCAACCCAGATGGCCGCATCACCGATTTTGCCGTGCCTACGGAGGTTTTGCAAGCGGTGATTACGCCCACGGCGACAGGATGGACAGTGGAAGCGGCAATCCCCCTCAGCCTCTTTCGTGGCAGCGGACTGCGCAATGGAGACAAGATTGGTTTCACCTTCGCCCTGCGCGATGACGATGATGGCGGTAGCTGGGATCACAAATTCTTGTGGCAGGGGGTCTCTACCAGCGAACATTGGGAGCAGTTCGGCGCCCTACAATTCGTACAAGGCCCCATCCGCAACACTGCTCTGCTGCGCCTGGGTGAAAACGGCTATCACAGCATGGTCGACACCTGGATCAACTCCTTCGAGACTGAAACCAACTATGCCGATCACGATGTTTTAGAAGCCCGGAGCACAGGACAGGCCGCAGCCCTCTTTTATTTCGACCTCAGCCCCCTTCCAACAGAAGCCTCTATCGAGCAGGCAACCTTTCAACTCCATACTCGTGATCGCTCTAACAGCAATGCTGCAGACTTCGCGATCTACGGGCTCAGACGTTATTGGGATGTCGGTACAGTGACTTGGGAACAGGCCAACACCAATACTCACTGGGGCCAGGCC
>JAADFV010000065.1 GCA_013152695.1 Chloroflexota bacterium
CGATCACGGCGCCAGCAGGCAGCGTGGGCAGGTTGAAGCGCACCAGTGAGTAGGATTCTTGCTCGAATTCGTCGTGTCCTACATAGAGATTGCCTGAATTACCAAAATTCGTGGTCGGGGATCCTTCCGAGACGTAACTGTCCGCGACGATCGTGCCCTGTGTGTTGGCGTCGCCGGCATGGGGAACGCTTTCGGCCTGGACGCGCTGCAAACCGGTGAGGATCAATGCCAGCAGCAGACCGAGCGAAATCAGCAAGGCAAGGCGTTTGTGGGTGTAAGAGGCCGTCAAATGCATAAGATTATCTCCTTTCCTCAGCGCGAAGAATGCCGAATGAAGTGTGTGTGCGCGTGGCATGGTAAGCCGCTGACACGCTTTGCCCGCTGCCAGGGTGATTTATCAGGTCTTTGTTGCTGTTCCGCCTGGGCCCAGAACGTAAAACTCAGAGCGGATGGATGAGTTTATTATGTGTTGTACACCACACCATACCACACAAGCGTCCTCTCAACGTCCTCGACCTGAATCACTGCCGAATGCGGAGGGTTATTCGGTCCGCGCTGCATGACAAAACAAGCCGGAATCAAGAAGACTTTAAGGCAAAGAAGAAAAAAACTCTTAGCGCCTGCGTGCCTTCGCGTTAAGTATTCCTAACTTATAGGGCTAAAATTTCACCGAGAAGGTACAAAACACCTAACGTCCCTGAAAATGGGGACGGCGTTTTTGTAAGAAAGCCGTTACGCCTTCTTTGTGATCTTCTGTGCGGATAGCAATATCCTGGATGCGAGCTTCGTATTCCAAAGCTTCAGCGAGCGAGATTCTGGCAGCTTTGTTGAGGACACGCTTGGTGAGACCAATAGCGCGCGTTGGGCCTTGAGCAAAACGCTGCGCCAGCTCTGAGACGGTGGCGTCGAGCTCGTCCGCACTCACTACCTGGTTGACCAAGCCCAATTGAAGAGCCTCATCCGCCCTGACCTTACGACCGGTGGTAAGGAGCTCGAAAGCACCGGCCGGCCCCAATAATTGCTGTAAATGCCAGCTCACACCACTGTCGGGGACGAGACCGATACCGATGAAGGCGGTAGTCAGTATGGCCTGATCGCTGGCAACACGCATGTCGGTGGCAAGCGCCAGACCCAGGCCGGCACCAGCAGCGACACCATTGATTTTACCCAAAATTGGTTTTTCGAGATTGCGCATGGCCAGGATAATGCGGTGATAACCCTGGCGGAGGTGCTCCCCTACCGACATCTCTGTCCCCACCGCCTGAAATTCATTCAGGTCCTGGCCGGCACTAAAGGCACGACCGGCGCCGGTAAACACGACACAGCGCACGCTGTTGTCGCGCGCACAGGTTTTGAGCGCGTCCAACAATTCCTTGCTCATGGCTGTCACCAGCGCATTCAGGCGCTCGGGACGATTGAGCGTAATGGTGGCAATGCCGTCGTTGATATCGAAAAGGATATGTTCGTACATGATCGGTTCCTGGGTGAGAGCAGGGTGCCTGAACGATGCTGTTGCTAAGAAAGTCCGTAATCATTATACTTGCATCATGGGTTCTTTTCCCAACAAGGAAATAAGCCCCATCGCCCACCGCACTTATTACCTTAACAGTTCATTTTTAGCCCACGGGGCCAGAAAACGTTTAACGCAGGGGCGCAAAGACACTAAGAGCTTTTTTCCTCTTAGTGTCTCCGCGCCTTGGCGTTAAAGTCTTCTCGGTTCCGGCTTGTCCGGGTTAGGGGTATACTGATCAAAAGGACTTGGGAAGCAATATAGTGAAGGATCTAGCGGTCAATAAATCGCTAGATCCTTCGCTAGAAGTGGCAGTAAGACTCACTTTAGCAGCTCCTGATATGCTTGCAGGGTTAGCCTGGCTGTGTTTTCCCAGGAAAAAGAAGCCGCTCGCTTCATTCCCCGTCGTATCAGCTGATCCCGCAGTGATGAATCTGTACCCAAACGAATAATCACATCGGCCATTTCTCCCACGCTGTAGGGATCAAAGGTGAGCGCGGCTTGGCCTGTGACCTCGTTGAGGCCCGGTGCCCGGCTGCAAGCGACCGGCGTTCCACAGGCCATTGCCTCCAGCACGGGTAGGCCAAAGCCTTCGTACAGACTGGGGAAAATAAATGCAGTTGCGGCAGCATAGAGCAGGGGTAGATCCGCCCCCAAAACCGCTCCAAGAAAACGCACACTGTCTGACACGCCTAGAGAAACGGCCAGTTCCTTCGCCTCAGGATAGCGTTTGTCCCAATGGCCTGCCACCACCAACTGCCCTCCAATCCCCGCCCTCTGCTCTCTCACTTTCGCCCAGGCTCGAATCAGACGCGGCAGGTTCTTATGCGGCTTGTTGGCGCCAAGATAGAGGAAATAGCGCTCGGCGAGATTCATTTTGCGGCGATAATCCGCCAGTTCGGACTGAGCGCGAGGGTGAAAGACTGGGTCGGGAGCGAGGGGTGTGACTGTAATTCGCTCGGGCGAAATGCGGTACAACTGGCGGAAATCAGCAGCAGTCGCCTGCGAAATCGCTACAAATCGCTCGGAAAAGCGAATCGCTACTCGCTGAATCGCTTCGATTTTCCAACGACTGGGAGGGGAAAAGTAAGTTGGGAAGCGGCGGGGAATGACATCGTAGAGAGTAAGGATGCTGGGTCGTCCTGGCGTGAGGGGATGTAGATTGTAGGGGAAATGGAGAAGATCGGGGTTGAGACGGCGGATCAGGCGCGGTAATGCTGTCTGGCTACGCCAGGAAAAGATGGAGACATCGCTGGGGATGAGCTCGACATTAGGGTGGCGGCGTAGTTGCGCGAGGTCATAACGGGTGTTGGCCGTGTGTGTAGCCACCAATGCCAGCAGCTCGCCGTCTAGTTGCGGTGCCATGGCGTCGATAAGATTGAAAACGTAGCGCCCGATGCCGGGAAAGTGATCCTGGATGACGCGGGCGTCGATGAAAATGCGCATGGGAGAAAGAGGTATGGAGCAGAGGGCTGTGATCAGAAGTTGTAAGGCCAAGGAGGTTCGGGATGGAGTCTGGGGTAGCGTTTTAGTGGGGTAAGAAGCGGTAGCCCACGCCTAAACAGGACGTCGTCAGGGCAATTGCCGGGGTTGCCCCCAAATAAAACTATTCCCGGCACAACCGATTCGCGGCATTTAAATCCTTGTTCGTTGAAAAACTCCCGAGATGTGGCAATCCAAAACGCCATGATATCGTCATTATAGGTTCAGGGAGAGGGGGTGTCAAGGTGTTTGATGACCGGGCCGCGTTTCAAATCTTGTGCAGCATTCTCCGACTCAAGTCCTATCCAAATTCCTCCTCTAGACTGATGACAGACCCTTGTTGCTTTGCTATACTGTAGTTACACACAGCGAAGCTTTCCCTCTCTTCCGAACAAGTTCTCTTACATGCAATCGCAAATACAGACCTTTTTCCGCAGCCTGAAATGGCGCCTGACATTATATTTTGTGCTGGCGATGTTGGTTGCAACCCTGATTGTAGAGATAGCCATGATCGTCTTCTTCCAACAGGTAGTCGATCTCACGCAGCTGCCTGATCAATTGATTCAGGGCCAGATGAGAGGGTTGGCTTTGCAGCTTGAGCCTTTCTTTGCCCTCGATGCTCCCCCCACCATGTTACAATCCTGGTTGGAAAAACGTGTCCCCGTACGTGAAGGAGGCAGTGGCTTAGCGCTCTTTTTTGGTGTCGACAGCCCCCCACCCCAAGCAGACACCCTACCCTCTGATTTCGATTTCCTCGCCATTACCGACCTGCGAGGAGCGCTTTTGGCTGCCAATGTGGCTCCGGCTTTGCGCCAGGACTGGCCGACGGCATCTTTTCACGATCCATTGTATCCCACCGCCAGTGCTGCTGTGATCGAACAGGCATTGGCCGGAGAAATGGTGGTACAGCATCAAGCAGATGGGGTGATCCTGGCCGCCTATCCTTTTTACCACACCCGATCCTCGCCCTCCTCGCCAGCTGGGGTCATCTATTTGCGGCTGATCTCCTGGGCAAGCCGTGGCGTGATCGGGCGTTTTCTACGTTTGGGGCTGTTTGTGGGTAGTTTTTTTGTGGGAAGCTTTCGTCTGTTGCCAGCCATTATTCTTGGATTCCTCACAGCCTCCTGGCTCGACCGCCGTCTGCAGGCGCTCAATGCCGTCACCGATGCCTGGGGCCAGGGGGATTTTTCGATACAGGTGAACGATCGATCGCAGGACGAAATCGGCCAGCTCGCCCGCCGCCTGAACCGCATGGCCGTGCAATTACAAAGTGTATTGGAAATACGAGAGCAACTGGCCACTTTGGAAGAACGCAATCGCCTGGCGCGTGACCTCCACGATTCGGTCAAACAGCAGGTTTTTGCTACTTCGATGCAGGTGGGCGCGGCACGAGCATTGCTGGACAAGAACCCCACAGCAGCCGCTCGACATCTGGCCCAGGCCGAAACACTATCACACCAGGCGCAGCAGGAGTTGACAACATTGCTCCGACAACTACGACCCGTGGCCCTGTCCGGTAAGGGCCTGGCTGCTGCTCTCAGGGAGCACATCGATGCCTGGAGCCAGCAACACGGTATTCTCGCCCAGTATCAGGTTAAAGCCGAGCGACGGCTGCCTCTGGCTGTGGAACAAACGCTGTACCGCATTGCTCAGGAAGCATTGGCCAACGTCGCCCGTCACAGTCGCACCGACCACGTTGATGTGCAACTGCATTATGAGCGTGACCGCGTTATTCTCATAGTGCAGGACTACGGGCAGGGCTTTGATCCAACAACGGCCCGTGGCAAAGGTCAGGGTTTGATCAATATGGAAGAGCGCGCTGCTGCCCTGCATGGTAAGCTGATCATAGATAGCCAGCCCGGTAGCGGCACTCGTCTCACCATCACACTTCCCACGGAGATTAGCTTATGAATGAGCCCATTACCGTTTTGTTGGTTGATGATCACGCCATCGTGCGACAAGGGATCCGCGCTTTCTTAGAAACCCAGCCCGATATTCAGGTTGTGGGCGAAGCTGCCACCGGTGCCGAAGCGGTTGCTGTGGCTCTCGAAACCGCCCCCGACGTGGTATTGATGGACCTGATCATGCCCGATAGTGATGGTGTCGAAGCAACGCGTGCCTTGCGTCGTGTCAGCCCTCATTCGCAGGTGGTCATTCTCACCTCCTATCACGAAGATGAGCATATTTTTCCTGCCATCAAAGCAGGGGCACTATCATACCTGCTAAAAGACATTGCTCCGGATGAATTGGCGGATGCCGTGCGCGGCGCTGCCCGCGGCGAAGCTTCTATCCATCCTAGTGTAGCCACACGTCTGGTGGCAGAGGTACGCCAACCGCGTCGAGCAGGAGTGAATCCATTTACCGAACTTAGTGATCGGGAATTTCAGGTCTTGGGTCTTATTGCAGAGGGGCTAGATAATGCCACCATCGCCGAACGTCTGAGCATCAGCGAAAAGACCGTGAAAAGCCATGTCAGCAATATTCTTAGCAAGCTTCATCTTGCAGACCGTACTCAGGCCGCTGTTTTTGCCTGGAAGGAGGGAATTGCCCGTTAATTGGGCACGATAAAGATACAAGTGCATCTTTTAGGATAGAGACTTAAGGGAAGCTCGCCGTGTGTTTTCTGTTTGTCCAAATCTGCTTTTCTGTTTCCCTGGAGGTTCTATCATGATTCGCTATAAATTTGTTCATTTGCTACTTCTATGCTCACTGCTTTTTGCTCTACCTGCGCCAGTGCTGGCATCCACCGCGCCCGCCAGTACGAGTGGCGTCGATCTCACGGTAACTGTCACTGCCTCGCCCGCCGGCATTTTCCCCGCCCAGGTTACCGTCTATCTTTCCTATGCCAGTGGAGGGGGAGATCAGCAGATTGTGGTCACGCCCTCATCACCGACGGCCACATTCACCAATCTCTACCGCAACCGCCTTTATAAGATTCAGGCTGTGCCCGGCCAATCCAGAGGTGCCTTTCCTTCGCAAGCTGTCCAGGTGCTCACACCGGCTGTGGGTGCACCAGATAACCAAACCTTGCAACTGAGCGATACTCCGCCCATCTCAGGCCATGTAATGAAGCCTGACGCATCAGCTGGAGAACCGGCCACGGTCAAGGTTTTCAATGCCACCTGTACCCAGGAACAGTTTTCGGTGGGGACGAGTAGTCTTGGTTATTATGAGCTTAGCCTGCGTGAT
This sequence comes from Chloroflexota bacterium, assembly GCA_013152695.1. Next base: position 6,182 of record JAADFV010000065.1, read on the forward strand.
GGCGCCTACTGTTTACAAGCCGAAGCCCTGGACACAGTGCACTACAATGATTCGTCATTCAAACCGGTTGTCAGCAGTGCTGCTAATGCTCAAAGCATTGATCTGCTCCTGAAAGCTAAGGGCATGAACACCATCCAGGGGCAAGCCACGACCGATGAAAATCCATCGCGACCAGTGCAAAACGCACGTATTACTGCCACAAAACTCGGCACTTCCGAAGCTGTTAGTACCACGACAAACACAGAGGGGAATTATAGCTTGCAGGTGCCGGCGGCGGCCGCTACCTGGCTTGTCAAGGCGGAAGTAACAGAAAACACACAGCCCGGGGGGCTTACGGCACCACCCCTGCCCAAACAGGTGACCTTTGTGAGTAATGAAATTGTCACCGTCACCCGTGATTTTACCTTCACAGTACCTAGCGGCGACGCTCACATTGCCGGCACCGTGATGATTACCGGAACTGTGCCGATTGTGCCGACCTTTCCCGTCACTGTGACCGCCTTCAATGTGCAGGAATCCTTCTTCGATAGCATTGCTCCTGACGACGGTAGTTTCGATCTGAGCGTCAGCGGGAAGCGTAACTATTTGGTGGGAGTGCAAGGAACCGTAGTACGTGGGCCGGATGGCTCTGTCTACACCAATGTCAATCCCCAATGGGTTCATGTGGATAATGGAGAAATCAAGGATATCGGAATCCTCTGGCTCAAACAGATCGAGTGGCCCAACCTTTCTACCATCTCTGGGTCGGTACTCACCACCGAGGGAGAGCCCGCTAATGTTCGGGTCATCGGCATCAATCTCAGTACGCAGACCCCCACCGCCCCTGCTTCCACCGATGAACAGGGCAACTTCACCCTCTATGTCAACCCCGGCACCTGGTGGGTGGCTGTCTCCCTGGCCGAAGAAGACGCGTACTTGCCCTATCGCTTACAGTGGCAAAAGATCGTCACGGTTGAAGCCGGGCAGGACGTGACGGGGGTGCAATTGACCGTGCGCAAAGCCGATGCCACGATACACGGGACCTTGACACGCGGAGAAGGTGGCCCTTTGGCCAGCGATGCCTGCGGTGTGGTTGCCGCCTATAAAAAAGGCGAACCTGACACCTACAACTTTGCTACCATCGAAGGGGGTATCTTTGATTTGGCCGTAATCACCGGCACCTATCGCCTGGAGGTGATCCCCAATCCCAGCCTGGAAGCAGTGCAAAACTTGCTGCCCGAAGACTGCGAGGCTGGCAAATATCTTCCGGCAACGGTGGCAAAAGTGGAGGTGACGACAACCGGTGTCACCGAAGTGACAATCCCCTTGCAAAGCAGCATGGCCACCATCCACGGTCAGCTCTGGGATCGCTTCCAAGACGAGGCAGTCAGCGGCTGGGGCGGTGTACTGCTCGGCTGGAATCCCGCCCTGAAAACCTGGTCAGCTACGCAGATTGATAAGGCCAGCGGCCGTGGTGACTTGCGTGCCACCTCGGGCGAGTGGCTGCTCAAATTCCGTATCAATCCTGATTCGGGCTACCGAGAGTTACCTTCTCTCGTTCATGCCACTGTGCCCGAAGGCGAGACAGATGTAGAGGTGCACCTTCCCGTGATGAAGGTTGCCAATCCTGTGCCCGGCCATGTGCTGGACCCCGATGGAAATGCCGTGAAATGGGTGCTCGTGCGGGCTGTAGGTGTACCTGGCAATGCCAGCGACATCACCGACAAGACCGGCGCCTTCACACTCACACTCACCAGCGGTGCTTATCTCGTGGAGGTACTGGGCCCGGCTGAATTACTGACCGACAACGACTGGATCAGCCCCGCCCCGCAAAAACTACTCCTCTTACCCAACACGCCGCCCCCCACCCTCACCTTGCAATATCGCCGCGGCGATGCTGATATTCACGGTAGCTTGATTTTCAGTGGCACCCTGGCCAGCGCTATCGGCGACAAGCGGGCGTTGATCACGGGGATGGCGCGGGGAGGGCACAGTAAAAGCTGGGTGAACATGCCCCTCGCCCCCGGCGAGGAATATCACCTGCCTGCGCTGAAAGGGCAAAAATGGCTGGTCAGCGCCTCGTACTGGGATGGCGAGCAGTTATGGG
>JAADFV010000066.1 GCA_013152695.1 Chloroflexota bacterium
CCGAAGGCCACAAGAACCGATACGTTGCGAATCTCCCCGCCCCAGCTGCGCTTGAGCAAAATACCGTCCATGTACACGTAGGGATGTTCTCCCTCGATCGGTTTGTTCCTCCATGCCTCTATGTGTTTGTAGATCTTCTTGTTTAACGAGGAAACCGTGGAAGGGCTCACCTTCGTGCCCCACAGGGCCTCTGTGACGTCCTCAATGCGCCGGACCGAAATCCCGGCCAGGTACATCTCTATCAAGGCCTCTTCCACAGAGGATTCACGACGCTGGTAACGACCGATGATCGCCGTCTCGAAAGGAAGGGTCCGGAGCTTGGGCATCTTCAGGTTCACCTCACCTGCCTTGGTGTGAAACGTTCTCTGGTAATGGCCGGCACGGGTATCTTTCCTCCCCTTCGTATGCTCGTAACGTTTTGCGTTGCACAGAAGATCCGCTTCAGCGTCCAGCAGCGCATTAAGCGTCTCTTCAACCGTTCCCCGGACCATCTCATCAAGATGATTCAGGACTTGATCTTCGTCGATCTGTACCAAATTGCCGGTTTTTGAAGTAAACTGTTCCTTGGACATGGAGTCTCCTTCCTGGTTTTGGGTTGTTAAGCGCTTCCAAAATACCAGATCGAAGACTTCCATGTCCTTTCTAAAATGTGCGAAAAATATTGTACGTTATCAATAGCGGCTTAGCGGAACTAACCATGGAATACGTCACCGAAATTATGAACTAGAGCACTTAGTATGAAAGAAAACTAAACTTACAGGTGGCACTATTTTAAGGGATACTTACCCTGGGAGCAAATCTTAATGTTTATACCCCAGCTCATACAAGCACAATACAGCAAAATTCGCCACGTCTTGTCCATACAGCCTAGGGTCATTTGAAGATTCTGTAATGCATTCTTCAAGCTGTATCGCCATTATTTTAATTTCTGTTAAATTTCTTGATCCACTCCCGGTGGTCGCAAAATCAGCTGATGTGGCCAACTTATTAGCATAACTCGCGGAATGCCATTCTCTAACAGTTGCCTTATGTAACGTTCCACCAACATACCACTCTTTGCCTAAAGCGGTTGTAGCAAAAAGTAAAATTGCAACAACAGATATTGTTAAAATGTAGATTGTTCCCAAGCGTTTCATGGCTCCCCTACAATTGAAACGAGCTACATCCGCTATCCTTTACATATCCCAGTTACGCTCAATTCCTTCGACTATTATTTTTTGATATACAGGTGGTTGAATATTGTACTTGTGAATGACTTCTAATTTATACTGATCTTCAAGAATTCTAGCTTGGTCAACGTTTTTATTTAGGTTTCTCGATAGGGGAAATTTTGCCTCCGCTTCATACATAGCACGATCTTCAGCCTGAAGAATGGCTAAAAAAATCCTTTTCCTAGCAAGAGCCAAGTCAGGGATAGCAAGTATTGCTTTAGTAGGTTTGGCTAAGTTAGCAAACACATAACGCCGCATCCCTGTGAACATAATCATCTCATACCAATTGTCTTTTTTGCCTTTTACTTTGAAAATATCCCCTTTTTTTGCCTGCGCTACGACTTGTGAAGATGTGTTCGGCGCAAATCTAATGTTTGCCTTTTGACCCGTTATTATTATTAGATCATCCTTAATTACTACTGTTCCAGCGACAACTGTTCCATGATAAACAAATGTAAATGTACTTATTGCAATTATAAATACTGTAAATATTGAGTGTCTCATCTCTCCCTCCTCCAGCCCCTCAACGTCAGCTCAACCTACTTCAAGTCTTTCGTGAGAAAACAGGATTACGATAGTCCTATCTTGCCAGAAATGTCTAGTTTTGAATGGTCCAATTTACGGGGAGAAGGTCAGTTGAACTGGGCATCAGTGTTGCCCTGTTCGGCACCCTTCCGGTACCATTTTGCGGCGTCCACATCGTACTTCGGGACTCCATTCCCGTTATCGTACGCTACTCCGAGGTTGAACTGAACATCTGAATCCCTTGAGGATTTCAAGGGGCGGGAATTTCACAATAATCCTGTCCACACCAAGTTCATCATACCCTCTCAATGGTATTTGGCAAAGGTCTTGCTTCGTCTTCTTTATTTTCACAGTGGCAAGCATGTCAAGAAAACTCCGTCTCGAATTTCCAGGGGCAATCTATCACATCAACCACAGAGGAAATCACCAGGAGTAGATCTGCCATCACCAAGATCATCTGTAATACAAACTGATCATATCAAGAACTGCCATCTTCCGGCCTGACCCTCGTTTTCCTAAAAGTTAATCAATCGATTGACTTAATCATTTGATTGATTGTAATATTGGTCTGAAAAGGAGACGCCATGGACACGGAAAACGAAAATTCCACACCTAAGGGCAGGCGGGGCGAGAAGACTATGGAACAGCTTCTTGCCGCCGGAGTGGAAGCCTTCGCCAAATACGGGCCGGAAGGAGTCACCACCCGTCAACTGGCGAAGGCGGCCGGCGTCAACAGTGCCGCCATTGCCTATTACTTCGGCGGGAAAGAAGGCTATTACATAGCTGTGGTGCGGCATCTCATAAAAGAACGGGCCAGGCCCATTCTCTCGCTCCTCACGGAAATATCGGAGGAATTCGATCGTTCTGATCGCAGCCCGGAAGTTGCGGGGGCGCTTCTCATGCGGTTTCTGCGAAATTTCACCATTGCCGTCCTGCTGAATCCTTACGCAAGGTTCATCGCGAGCATCTCTTCACGGGAGCATCTTCACCCTACAGCGGCATTCGAACTGATCTATGGTGTCGTTTCGCGAATACACGTCACCTTGTCAGAACTTATCGGCTGCGCCACCGAAACTTCCGTTGATTCACCCGATACCATCATCCGTGCCCACGCCATCCTGGGCCAGGTGCTTCTTTTCCGAATCGCTTCAACCACCGCATGCCGCCGCCTGAACTGGGACACAATCACCAAAAAACGGGCTGAGCACATCGCGGACATCGTTGCCCGGATGGCATGTCGAGCCATCGAGATAGCGCCTGCCGAAGAAGATGACGGGAAAGTGATAGAACGGAGCCGATGATGAAGCACAGAACAGTAAAATTAGTCATTCTGCTGGGGGTCATCACAACCATTGGAGCGGCTGTCTGGTTCCTGGCGACCGGGGGTATTCCTGAACAGAAGGTGCCCAAATTCTTAAAAGCCTATTTGGGCGATGCATCCTCTTCCTCGATTCTCGAGTTGCAGGGTAACGTCGAAATCAGGGAGGTGCGGTTGGGATTCGAAGTGCCGGGCCGTATTGCCGACATGTTGGTGGATGAGGGGGACAAAGTCAGCCCGGGACAGGTTCTGGCAGAGATCAAGCCCGATTACTTCAAGGATGCGGTGAGACAGGCCGAGGCGGCACTGGAGGCGCGCAAAGCGGAACTGCTGAAACTTGGAAATGGGTCAAGACCAGAGGAAATAAAACAGGCCGGGGCGAATACACTGGCGGCGCGAGTGGTCTTTCTGAATGCTCAAAAAGAGTTCCTGCGAGCGCAAAACCTTGTCTCGAACGGGGCCTTGTCACAGAAGGTATTCGACAATGCAAATGCCGCTCGTGATCAGGCCGAGGCGAAACTCCAGGCCGCCGAAGCCACGCAGAAGCTCGTAGAGCTTGGACCGCGGGACGAAGACATCGCGAGAGCAAGGGCCCTGGCTGAACAGGCACAGGCCAAATTGGACGAAGCGCAGCGTCGGCTGGCAGATTCAAAACTCGTTGCTCCTACAGGCGGTATTATACAGACGAAGGTTCGTGAACCGGGTGGCTACGTGCATGTCGGGGAGCCGATCTATACCATAAGCATAATGAATCCCGTGTGGGTGCGGACCTATGTCAACGAAATTGACCTGGGATACATTCGCCCAGGCATGCAAGCCATCGTCCACACGGATACAGGTAAATCCTATCCTGGCCGCGTAGGGTTCATATCTCCCGTTGCAGAGTTTACACCCAAGACAGTCCAAACGAGAGAAATCCGGACCGACCTGGTGTACCGAATCCGGGTAATCGTGCAGGACCCCAAGGGCGAACTGCGCCAGGGCATGCCTGTTTCCGTCGCGTTAGATCTGAGTTCGCGGGACGAGAGATAGGTTGGACGGATATATGCAACCTTACATCGAACTAAGGGATGTAAGTAAACGGTTCACTGCCGATGCCTCCCCCGCGGTCACGCGAGTGACCGCAGAGATACCGGGCGGCGGTGTCACAGCGTTGGTGGGTCCGGATGGGGCCGGTAAGACGACATTATTACGCCTGATGGTCGGACTGTTGAAGCCCAGCGAGGGGTGGATCACGGTTGCGGGGCACAACACCATTGATCCGGCCTCCAACATTCACGAGGTTCTCAGCTACATGCCGCAGAAATTCGGTCTTTACGAAGACCTCACCGTGATGGAGAACCTTAATCTTTACGCAGATCTACGAGGAGTACTCGGCCAGGACAGACGGGAAGCAATTGCGCGCCTCCTTGATTTTACCGGCCTTGGCCCTTTTACCACCCGGCTTGCCGGAAAGCTCTCAGGCGGAATGAAACAGAAGCTCGGGCTGGCATGTTCCCTTGTCCGGCGCCCCCGGGTGCTGCTCCTGGATGAGCCGAGCGTGGGCGTTGATCCCTTGTCCCGCCGAGAGCTGTGGCAGATGGTCGATGAGCTTGTTGATGAAGGAATTGCCGTGGTGTGGAGCACGGCCTACCTGGATGAAGCCGAGCGTTGCTCTGAGGTGCTCATTTTGAACAACGGATGTCTGCTTTACAAGGGCTCTCCCAAGGAACTGACGGGGAGCATCAGGGGGCGTACCTTCATTGTTACCCTGCCGGAGACGCGCCGCAGGCAATTCGCCGTGGAGGCTCTTCAAGACCATCGGGTTCTGGACAGCGTAATTCAGGGTCGCAAGGTACGCCTCGTAATGAGAGAACACGTTGAGGATCCCTGCGGGTTCGGGCCGGATGTTGAAGTTGAACCCACTTCGCCACGCTTCGAAGATGCGGTCATGTCCCTCATGGGTGGAATCCCTGAAGATCGGGTGCGGTATACCCGGGTGCTGAACGCCGGAACATCCCGGGTGGATGGTACACGAGGCGATGTTGTTGTCGAGGCAAAGGAGCTGACCAGGCGATTTGGCTTTTTCACCGCCGTGGATCGTGTGAGTTTTGAGGTTCGTCAGGGAGAGGTCTTCGGACTGCTCGGCCCCAACGGCGCCGGGAAGAGCACAACATTCAAAATGATGTGCGGGTTGCTCAAGCCCACTGCGGGTGAGGCGAAAGTGGCCGGTGTTGACCTGCTCAAGGCTCCTGCAAAGGCCCGTGAACGCATTGGCTACATGGCTCAGGAGTTCAGCCTGTACGGCGACCTCAGTGTTCGGCAAAACCTGGATTTCTTCGGTGGCGTATATGGGCTCAAGGGACCCAGCTTGTCGGATATGATTGATAGCATGATCGAAGATTTCCAGCTGGGCCCCTTCGTAAACACCAATGCCGCCGATCTCCCCCTGGGGTTCAAACAGCGGCTATCCATGGCATGCGCGACCATGCATAATCCGCAGACACTGTTCCTGGACGAACCGACCAGCGGAGTGGACCCGATCACGAGGCGCGAATTCTGGACACGGATCAATTCCATGATTGAGCTTGGCGTAGCCGTTATCGTAACAACTCATTTTCTTGATGAAGCCGAGTATTGTGATCGTATTGCATTGATGTACCAGGGCAAGATTATTGCTGCTGATACTCCTGATGGAATCAAGCAGTCCGCACAGTCGGATCGCTTACTAAACCCGACCCTCGAGGACGCCTTTATCGAATTGATCGAGCGCAACATGTCGTCTGACACCGATGCGATGAACAGTGCTTAGGAGGTTGCAGCGAGCGTGAATAATACAGCACCACAAAAGCCGGCACGCGTCCGGCAAAAGGGCGGGCGGCTCTTGCGTATTCTCAGCCTGGTGCGAAAGGAAACACGCCAGATTATCCGGGATCCGAGCAGCATCCTCATTGCTTTTGTCCTGCCGATGCTTCTCATGTTCCTGTTCGGTTATGGCGTTTCCCTTGACCTGAACAACATCAACCTCGGGGTGGTGGTTGAGGCACAATCGGCCGAGGCGAGAAACCTTGTGCACTCGTTCCAGAGCAGTCGGTACTTCAAGGTCCGCATGGCACGGGATAGGCGGGATCTCGAACCACTCCTTGTCGGCGGAAGACTGAGCGCAGTCCTGGTCATACCTGCGGATTTCGCGGAACGTCTGCATAGGCGCGACAAGAATCCCTTGCAGGTTCTCGTGCGGGGTACCGATGCCAACACGGGCGAAATAGTGCTCAACTATATCGAGGGCACCTGGCGAAACTGGCTGGTCCAGGAAGGAATCAATCGTGGCGAGGCCCGGAATATCGGCATTATAACAGTGAAACCACGAATATGGTTCAACGAAGAGGTCGAATCGCGCGCCGCCCTTTTGCCGGGTTCTATTGCGGTAATCATGACACTCATCGGCACGATGCTGACATCCCTGGTAGTGGCCCGCGAGTGGGAGCGTGGAACAATGGAGGCCCTCCTGGCCACTCCCGTCACCCGCGGAGATCTAATGATCGGCAAATTTATCCCCTACTTTTTCCTTGGAATGTCGGCCATGGGACTGGTGACCGCTGTCTCAACCCTGGTCATGGATATCCCGTTGCGTGGCTCTCTGTGGCTCCTTGCCGTAGTTTCAGCGACATACCTGTGCTTCGCCCTGGGCCTGGGGTTGCTGATCTCATCGGTAACCCGCAATCAATTCGTGGCAACGCAGGCCGCACTGATCGTGGGTTTTCTGCCGTCATTCATACTTTCCGGCCTCGTCTTCGAGCTGAACAGCATGCCGTGGCCGATCCGCTATCTGACTTACCTGTTCCCTCCACGATATTTCGTATCGTCACTGCGAACGTTGTTCCTGGCAGGAGACGTATGGCAGGTGATCGTTCCGAATACATGTGTGATGGCTGCGTTCGCGGCGTTCTTTTTGACAATGACGGCACGAAAGACAAGAACCAGGCTCGAATGATGCGGGAGTAATTCATGCTGAATCGAGTTGTTCGACTGATCATCAAGGAGTTCCTGGCCGTCTGGAGGGACCCGCACAGCCGTATAGTGCTGGTGCTCCCTCCTTTAATTCAATTGTTGGTGTTCAGCTTTGCCGCCACACATGAAGTCAGGAATGTGGCGCTGGGAATCTACAACGAGGATCACGGGCGTGCCGCGCGCGAACTGGTCGCCCGATTTCATGCCATTCCTGGAACCTTTTCGCGCGTAGAACATCTCAACAGCCTTAAAACCGTTCAATCGGCAATCGATGCCCAGGATGTTCTTGCAGTAGTTCATATCGGGCCGACCTTCTCAAGGGACCTGGAAGCCGGTCATTCCACGCCCGTCCAGGTTCTCCTGGATGGGCGTAAGGCCAACGCCGCACTGGTGGTGCAGGGATATATAAACCGGATCGTACAGGATTTCGCCGCTGAGCGATCAGCGGATAAAGGGCGATTTCGAACCACGAGACGAAGGATCGTGTCGAGCGCCATAGTACCGCGAATGTGGTTCAACCCTAATCTTAGTCCGATCTGGAGCTCTGTCCCGGCCTTATTGGGAATCCTGATCAACCTGGTCGCCCTTCTTATTACGGCCCTGTCGGTCGCACGAGAGAGGGAGTTGGGGACATTTGAACAGCTGCTTGTGTCTCCTCTGCGCCCTGCGGAGATCCTGATCGGAAAAGCCGTGCCGGCTGTCATCTTGGGTTTCGGCGAAGGAGCGCTCATGATCGCCATGTTGATACTCGTCTTCCGGCTGCCATTTACCGGATCGGGCGTTGTCTTGCTGTTCGTTGCGATGCTCCTGTTCCTTGTGGCTATTGTCGGAGTAGGCCTTTTCATCTCATCCCTGGCCAAAACCCAGCAACAGGGATTTCTCGGGGCGTTCACATACCTGGTGCCGGCGGTTTTATTAAGCGGCTTTGCTACACCCGTCGAGAATATTTCAGAGTGGCTGCGCTGGGTCGCCTATCTTAATCCGCTTCGGTACATGATTTCCATTTCCCGCTCGATCTTTCTTGAAGGCCCCGATACGACGGTGGTCATGAATATGATGTGGCCGTTGGCGCCGATAGGGCTTGTAACCTTGACGGCTGCCGCATGGCTGTTTCGGAAGAGAATGGAGTAAAACACGGATGGTCCCTGAGTCGTATCCTCTTGCTTCTCAGCCACGGCACGGTTAAAATTATTCCGTCTTCATCGCC
>JAADFV010000067.1 GCA_013152695.1 Chloroflexota bacterium
GTGTCTTCTCAAACTGTGGAGGCACCCTGGCTACTGCCCGGCGGGACGAAGGCAAAGGGTTGGGAGCAAGTCCGGTTCAACCCCGAGGATTAAGAAGATGCTGGGGCGCGAACCAAGTGCGTCGCACCTCGGCAGGTACGACGCACTTTAATCAGCGAAATATTCATGCCCCGCCGGCTAAGTGCAAACACAGAAGTGTAGTTGGATTCGAAAACACAATGTGTCACCCTGAACGGGTCGAATGCACAACGGACATGAACACGAAATGCTAGTGAAGGGTCTAGCGCTTAATAAATCGCTAGATTTTTCGCTAGAATTGGTACCGTTAGGAAATAACGTCAATTATCCCTCACAACTTACGTGTTTGTACTGAGACGGATACAGTCTCCCGTGGCAAAAAACCCTTGACAGTAGCGCAAACGTGTGCTATATTATTTGCATAAGCCTGTACGTACAAGTTGGGACAGGTAAACACACAACATGGACCGAAACAGCCAAACCGACATTACCATTGCTCCTGATAGCGCTATACCCCTCTACACCCAGGTGCTTAACCAGCTCCGCCATCTCATCCTCTCCGGCCAATGGCCACCGGGCAAGCGACTGCCCTCTGAACCGGAGCTCAAGCGCCAGCTCAACATCAGCCGAAGCACCATTCGGCAAGCGTTGAGCCATGCCGAAGCAGAAGGATTGATCGAACGTGTGCCTGGCAAGGGGACTTTTGTGGCGTCTTTGCCCCGAGGAACAAGCAATAATCATCTCCTCGGCTATATCACCTTCGATTTTTTCAGTGATTTCCAGCGCCAACTCTTGAGTGGGGCAGAGAGTGCGGCTAAGATTAAAGGATATCGCATCCTCTTCAGCCACTCTAATCGGGCTGTGGCGGAAGAAAATCGTCTGCTAGATCAATTGTTGGAAGACAAGGTCGGTGGTATTCTCATCTGGCCCTCGCTGGCCGATGATCATTCACGGCGACTATTTCAGCTGTCAGCTCAGGGCTCAATCCCTATCGTCCTGCTCGATCGGACGCTACCGGGGTTGAGCCGTTGTGATTATGTAACCAGCGACAACTATGGCGGTGCGTACGCGGCCGTGCAACATCTAATTGAACTGGGACACGAGCGCATCGTCTTTCTTAGCCGGCCTATTTTGCAACTCCAACCGATCAGGGAACGATTGCGCGGCTATCAACAGGCTCTTCAGGAAGCGGGACTTCCTGTCGAGGAACCGTGGCTCGTGGGTACAGCCGATCAGGAGATGGGAACACGCTATGCTCTGCGCGGATACAATATGGCCGAGGGGGAGGAGATTGAACGGATTACCACTTATCTGAAAAATCCACAGCGTCCCACCGCCATCTTTGCCATGAATGACTTGATGGCGCTACAAGTTTTGAAGGCCGCCGGACGAATAGGTCTACGCATCCCCGATGATTTGTCTCTCGTGGGCTTCGACGACATCGATCTTGCAGCTTATTTGCAGGCCCCTTTAACTACCGTAGCGCAGGACACCTTTTCCCTAGGCAAGCGTGCTGCTGAAATCCTCATCGAACGCGTTGAAGGATATAGCGGCCCGCCACGCCAGGAGGTTTTACCCACCCAACTACGAGTGCGCGATTCCACTGCCAGGACAGGTCACTAGACAATCCCTGGCGAGGCATCCATGTAAACAGTTGCTCTATCTGCATCAGAAAAATAAGGGTTCACCCTCCGGTCAAGAAAAGATGAACCCTTATAGGACAGGGAAAACCGCTGTTCCCGCGCGGGGACAGGGCTCCCTATGCCTTAGATTATACGCAGTATTCAGATTCAAGCAACTGGGGGATGCGCCAGAAAAGAGCGCACTCATCATAAAAACCAAGGAGGTGAATATGATCGAATGACCCTGATTGCTTGAAATTGACACCTGTTTAACCAAACCCTTATGAATTGCGATGAGGAGAAGATACCCCATGAAAGTCAGAAACTTTGTAATCTTGTTCGTACTACTGACCGTCGCCCTCTTTGTTGCCGCTTGCGCCGTCCCTGCAGCTCCTGCAGAACAGCCCACAGCCGCGCCAGAACAAGCACAGCCGGCTGAACAAGCGGAAACGATTACCATTTCCTTGGCGCATCCCGTCTGGTTCAATGATCACGATTGGACCGTAACCAAGATCAAAGAATGGGAAGCTAAGAATCCCGACGTCACCGTAAAATTGGTGGAGCTCCCCTCACCCGATGGACCTTACCGCGAGAAGCTGGTCTTAGACCTGGCCTCGGGACAGGGCCCGGACATTTATCTGGCTGACACCTTCTGGTTTGGCGAATTCGCCGAGGCAGGCTATCTTGCCGATTTAACCGATTATGTCAATGCCTGGGATGGCTGGAGCCAGTGGATCGATGCCGCCAAGAAAGCCGTAACCTACAAGGACAAGGTATACGGCCTGAACCGCACTACCGATGTGCGCCCCCTCTACTACCGCAAAGACCTCCTGGAGAAGGCCGGCATTGCTACTCCCTGGCAGCCTACGAGCTGGGATGATATGTTCACGGCCGCGCAGAAGCTGAAAGATATCGGCGTAGAAGCTCCGTGGATGGTCAAAGCAGGCAAGGTTGTCGGTGAAGCAACGACCATGCAGGGCTTCTACATGCTCTACCTGGGCTGCGGTGGCCAACTATGGGATCCGGCCACGGGCAAATGGGATGTCAGCAGCCAATGCCTGCGCGATACCTTCCAGGTCTATTACGATCTTTATATCGCCAAGAAACTCGGCGGCGATCCAGACAACTGGCTGGCAGGCGATCCCATTTCCAACTATCGCCAGATGATGCAGGCCGGAGAGCTGGCCATGATCGCTACCTGGAATGGTGACTGGAACGGAACCTTTGGCCCCAACGGAGACTTCCCCTTGGAAAATCGGGATGAGCAGTTGGCTGTAGCCAAATTCCCGGCCCAGGCGCCCGGCAAAGGCATCCGCGGGCAAGACTTTGTAACCATCAGTGGTGGATGGGCCTTCGTCGTCAATGGAGCCTCTCAGCATGTGGACAAGGCCTTTGATTTGATCGCCTATCTGCATACCAAAGATAACGTCATCAGCTACTATCGTGATCAACCCACCCTGCCCGGCGGCTTACCCACACGTCAGGATGTGGCCAACAGCCCCGAATGGCAGGCTCTGGCCGACGATTACATGCTGTGGCAGGCTGAGGAGTTAGTACCTCTCACCACCTACCGCCCGCCCGTACCCGAGTATCCCAAGGTCTCCGAAGCTGTGCAAGCAGCGACGGAAAGCATTCTCCTTGGTGGGACTGTGGATGAGGCCATGGCGGAATTCCAGAGTGATGTCATTCGCGTCGTGGGCGAAGACAACGTCATCAAGTAACCACGCTTTGTAACCTCGAGGACGCGCCTCTCGGCAACGGGGGACGCGTCCTCATCCTCACATGGAGGTACTCTGATGAGGAAGGCCAACTGGCTGGTTCTCTTGGCGCTGCCGGCCTTTATTTTGTGGGCCATCTTTATGGTGGGCCCTTTCATTCGCGGTATCTTGATGTCCTTTACGAATGAAGCTCTGGTGGGGCCCAACGCGACCAATGTACATTTTGTAGGACTGGATAACTACCATCGCTTGTTGACCGATCCTGATTTCTACAACTCGGTCAAGGTGTCCTCCATCTTTGTGTTTGGCTCGGCAATTGTGGGTCAGGTTGGATTGGGCCTGCTGCTGGCCGTATTGATCAATCGGAAGCGTAAAGTTCATGCCAATGTTGCCTGGGCAATTGCTCTGACGACGGCTGTTGTCATCCTGGCCTGGGTGACCCCTGCAGCCGTGATTGGTCTGACCTGGACTAGTTTTCTCAATAAAAATGGTGTTTTGAACCAGATTTTGTCACTTTTCGGCCATGATGTCGACTATTTCTGGTTAGCCAAACAGCCAATGCTCTCGATTATTCTGGCGAACATCTGGCAGGGAACAGGTTGGTCGATGCTGCTATTGGGCGCGGCCATCGAAAGTGTCCCGCACGAGGTAGATGAAGCAGCAGAAGTGGATGGTGCCACATCCTGGCAAAGATTCCGTTATGTCACCCTACCCTTGATCATGGGGCCCATCCTCGTGAACCTCATCTTCATCACGATCTGGACGTATGGTGTGTTCGAAGTGCCGTTTATGCTCACCAAAGGCGGCCCCGCAGGTAAAACCGAATTACTGACCATTTATGGTTACCAACAGGCATTCAAGTATTTTGAGTTGGGCTACGGCAGCACAGTCGCTATGGGGGTCCTGGTTATCACCATGATCCTGGCTGTCATCTACTATCGCCTACTAGGGAAACAAGCATGGAACACATAAATCAACCACAACCTGATGCCAATTCATGGTTATTGTCCCTCCGGCAACGCTGGTGGCGCATTAGCAAACCTATCAACGTCTTCTTGAACAATTTTGTGCTGCTCTTGATCGCGGTGCTGTTCCTCTTGCCTTTCACCTGGACGGTAGTTTCGGCTTTTCGGATCAACCCGCAGCTTAACCTTGCTTTTAGCGACTTCTGGCTGGGAAACTTCGTTCAGGTGTTTACGAGTGATACAGCCATATGGATTCGGAATAGCCTTATCGTCGCGGGTGGGGCAACCCTCACGGCAACAACGACCGCATTCCTGGCGGCCTATCCCTTTGCCCGCTTTAGCTTTCCTGGCAAGACCATCCTCCTCTTCGCCATGCTTCTTTCCATGACCATCCCCTTGGGTGTGGTGATGTTACCTACCTTTAGTCTAGCACGCTCCTTGGGACTGGAGAACTCCCTTCTTGGCGTATTCCTGATCATCGCCGGCCGTCAAATTCCCCTAAGCATTTGGGTGCTGAAGGAATTCATCATCTCGGTACCCATCGATTTAGAAGAGGCTGCCTGGATCGATGGCGCCAGCAGACTGGATACACTCTGGCGCATCGTCTTTCCTCTCACCGCGCCTGGTATTGCCGTCATGGGCATGCTCACCTTTCTCGCCGGTTGGGGTGATTTCGTCGTGAGCTTCCTTCTCATCAGTTCTGAGAAACTCATTCCTATCTCCATGGGCATCTACAAAACAAGCCTGGAAGCCACCGCTTATGGCCAGTTGAGAATCAATTATGGGCTACAAACGGCCATTTCCTTGATATACATGATTCCTCCTATTGTCCTCTATCTCATGTTCCGGCAGCATCTGATCAAAGGGATGACCGCGGGCGCGATTAAAGGATGATGGCAAATAGCAAATTAAGGAGCACCTGTGCCTGGAAGATATCTTCTCCATAATTCGGCGGATCTCAGTTCTTTTCGGTAAACTGGGGAGTCTTATTCTGGCCATAAAAATTAAAAGGAGATTCAAACAATGAAGCTACATCGGCATCCTTCCAGCCCTATTCTTACCCCCAATCCCGAACAGACCTGGGAATCAGGAGCAGTGTTCAATCCCGGCGCCACCCGCGGTCCCGATGGTCAAATCTACTTGCTCTATCGTGCTGTCAATTCCGCCTACACCCGCTTTCCCGACCGCCATGGCTATGATAATTATGTCTCTAGTATTGGCTGTGCGAGCAGTGAGGATGGAATACATTTTTCACGATTCCCATATCCTGTCATAGCGCCCAGCGAGACGTACGAACGTTACGGCTGCGAGGATCCCCGTGTTAGCCGGGTCAATTTCGTTGACCATCCCCTTTACCTGATTACCTACACCGCCCTAAGTACCCCGGCCTTTTCCGGGCAGGGTGACCGTGTGGCATTGGCCTCTACTGAGGACTTTCGTACATTTCAGAAGCACGGAATTATTATTCCTGAACTGCAAAACAAGGATACGGTGATCTTCCCAGAGCTCGTTGCCGGTCGTGTTGCGATGCTCCATCGCGTGATGCCCGATATTCAGATCGTCTATCTCGATAGCCTCGACGCCCTCATGTCACCGGACGAGGAATTCTGGCGTAAGTATCGTGCTAATCTGCATAATTTTGTCGTTATGCGCCCCACCTTCGAGTGGGAAAGCGATAAAATTGGGGGGGGATGTCCTCCGATCAAAACCGAGAAGGGCTGGCTCTTCATTTACCACGCCAAGGATGACAAGGGAATCTACCGCGTTGGTGCTGCCCTGCTTGACCTTGATGCCCCAGATCGAGTCATTGCCCGTTCTCCCATCCCTATTCTCGAACCGGAAACGGACTACGAGCGCTTTGGCGATGTCGATAATGTCGTTTTCCCCCAGGGCGCTGTCGTGATCGAGGACATACTCTACATCTATTATGGGGCAGCCGACAAAGTCTGTGGTCTGGCTACCGCCCCCCTGGCCGAGCTCGTCGACTTTGTTGCTCAGTTCAGCCACCTATCTCTCGAACTCTAAATCTCCAGCCTCCAAGCAACGTCTTGAGGAGTGATTTTCACCTCATTGGAATCTTTTCCTTCAGGAAAGTACCATGCATCAAATCCGACTCACCGAAGCTAAAATTACCCGACGCCTTGAACTGATCAGCGGCTTTGTCTATTCACGTCGCCAGCCTCTTCCTCCCTTTCGCTTTCATGCCGGTGAGGAGGCACTGGTGGATAAAACAGTCGCTGATCAGGAGTGGCCCGTTATTGTAGCCGGCTCCTGCTGGGGGCAACCGCG
Organism: Chloroflexota bacterium; assembly: GCA_013152695.1. The sequence goes on from JAADFV010000067.1 coordinate 6,613, forward strand.
TCAAAGCTTCACCATGCGTACGACCTTTACTGTCCCGGAGGGCTGGCAGTCACCAGTAGCCTTGTTTCTGCCCCTGGGCAGCACCCATGAATTCGTCAGTCCCGAAGCCCTGGCCTATCTCGACGGTCAGGCATATCAAGGTGTCAACGCCTACCATCAGGAAATCCTTCTGCCGCAAGAGGTGCAGGATAATCGCCCCCATCTCCTCGCCCTGCATGGATGGGTTGGCTTCGGTGAAATTCCTGTCGTGATGGGGCAACCAGAGATTGTCACTATCCATCAGCCCACCCGCGCCTTTGTCGCCACGGCGCGTGTGGCCCTGGGCGTGCTCAAAGAATTGGACCAGCAAAATCCCATCCGCATCGCTCTCCTTAATGCTCTGGACGACGCATTTCGCCTTGTTGATTTACGGCAGCCGGGGGATGAACGATTCTACGCCAGCATTGCCCCAGCTTTGGCACGGCTCCAACAAAAAATCGAACAAGCCGGACCCCCTCTCGATGTGGACATTGTTGCCAGCGGTCACGCGCACATCGATGTCGCCTGGCTCTGGCCCCTGGCGCAAACACGCCACAAAGCGGCGCGTAGCTTCAGCACTGTCCTCCGCCTTATGGAAGAATTCCCAGACCTCCATTTTACGCAAAGCCAACCCCAGCTCTACCAATTCATTGCAGAAGACTACCCCGACCTTTTCGCCGAGATCCGGCAACGGGTGAGCGAAGGGCGCTGGGAGGTGACGGGAGGTATGTGGGTCGAGCCCGATGTCAATATCACAGGGGCCGAATCCCTGGTGCGGCAACTTTTGCTGGGCCGGCGCTATTTCCGCGAGCACTTCGGCGAGGCAGAAACACCCATTCTCTGGCTTCCTGACACCTTCGGCTTTCCCTGGTCTTTGCCCCAATTGATCAAACAGGCCGGGCTCAAGTACTTCATGACGATCAAAATCACCTGGAATCAATACAACCGCTTTCCCTACCAAAGCTTTTGGTGGCAAGGGCTGGATGGCAGCAAAGTCCTGACGCACTTCATCACCACCGTGGATCGGCGCGGCCATGCCACCTACAATGGTGACCTCTCCCCTCAACAGATCATGGGAACCTGGCAAAATTATGACCAAAAAGACTTGCACCGGGAACTGCTTACGGCCTACGGCTATGGTGATGGCGGCGGCGGCCCCACCCGCGAAATGTTAGAAAATAGCCAGCGCCTGGCCCATCATGCGGGAGCACCACGCCTGCGTCAAGGCACAGCGCACGAATTTTTCCAGAACCTGGAAACCCAAGCTGGAGACAAGTTGCCGCGCTGGAACGGCGAGCTTTATCTTGAGTACCATCGCGGAACCTACACCAGCCAGGCTCGCAACAAACGTGCCAATCGCAAAAGTGAATTCTTGCTACACGACGCAGAGTTTCTTGCCGCCTGGGCAGCCACTCTCAGCGATTTCAAATATCCTCATGACAAACTTACCTACGTCTGGAAACTCCTCTGCCTGAATCAATTCCACGACATCCTCCCTGGCTCCTCGATCAGCAGCGTCTATGATGAGAGCCTGAGCCAGTATGCCGCGATCACATCCCTGGCAGAAGAAATCAAAAGCCAGGCGCTGGAGGCCCTTGCCCAAATGCTGCCCGAT
>JAADFV010000068.1 GCA_013152695.1 Chloroflexota bacterium
GCGGCGGTCTCATCGGCTTGGGATTGCTCCGGCCTGAGGAGCGCACATGGTTGCACAATCTCTGGGCACAGCTGTCCTGGCAGGGGAGGCAGGGATGAGGGAAGAGCCCGATGTCAGCATCGTCATTGTAAGCTGGAATGTTCGTGCTTTGCTGTTGCGCTGTTTGGCAGCTTTGCCGACGGCGAGTAGGTCATACAGCATGGAAGTCATTGTGGTGGATAATGCCTCGGATGACGGAAGTGTGGCGGAAGTACGGAAACAGTTTCCTGAGGTGAGGGTGTTGGCTCTGACAGACAATGTGTTGTACACGGCAGCAGCCAATGAAGGCATAAAACGAGCGAAGGGGCGGCATCTGTTGCTCCTTAACCCTGACACTGTACCGCATCCAGGCAGTATCGCTGCACTCATACACTATGCCGACAGCCATCCTCAGACAGGGTTACTGGGGCCACGACTGCTGGACGAGAAGGGTAATGACGATCTACGGACAGGTCGCCATTACCCTACACCCTGGTCCGAGTTCTGCGATTGGTCGGGGTTGAGCCGGCATTTTCCTAACAGGCCCTGGTTCACAGCGAATCTACGTCCAGACTATCCTCGTGACCAAACAGCCTCAGTCCCCCTCCTTTCAGGGGCATGCCTGTTGCTTTCAGAGCACCTTCCTCCCCGGTTAAGGTGCTTGAATTCCTTTTTTCCCATGTATGGCGAGGATGTCGATCTTTGTTGCCGGGTGCAGGAGGTCGGCTTCGACACGGTACTGGTGGCAGAGGCTGTAGTGACACACATGGGAGGAGGCAGTAGTCGCCAGTGTGCTACTCGGGCGGCAGTGATGGCCGTCGATGGCGTTCAGCGGTATTTTCGCCTGTGGCAGGGGCGACGTGTGGCCCTGTGGCATCGTCTCGCCATGGCGGCGGTGGCTACGCTGAAGATAAGTGCTTTTTCACTACGGTTTGGCGAGAGGCAGCGAGCGGTTCAGCAATGGCGCCTGTACACCGCAATTTTTCGTTGGGCGCTGGGTCAACGAGAACGGTAAAGTTTTCATTTCTTACCTCCTAGCATTGCTTATAAGCAACGCTTGCGTTAGAATTGCAGTGCTATGTCTGTTGGGGGCATCGCCCTCAGCGCACTCGATTCTCTCCATCAGCCATCTATGATTCCTTCCCCTGCTAAAAACGAAATAAACTATGCGTATGAGGGACTACGAGCAAGTGTGATTGTCCCTGCCTATAATGCCGAACGATTCTTACCCCGATGCCTGGCAGCTTTGCATGCTCAAACTCTTCCTGCCACAGATTACGAAATCGTAGTCGTGGACGATGGTAGCAGCGATAACACTGCTCAATTAGCCAAAGAGGGGGGTGTACGGGTGGTGCGGGGTGAGCATGCAGGAGCGGCGGCAGCGCGTAATGCTGGTGTCGCCGCCGCGCTAGCCCCAATTGTGGTCTTCACCGATGCTGACTGCGAGCCAGCCCCTGATTTTTTGCAGCATTTGCTTACTCCCCTCGACCATCCTAAGGTCAGTGGGGCGCGTGGCGTGTATCGCAGCCGGCAAAAAGGAATTGTTGCTCGTTTTGTGCAGCTAGAATACGAGGAACGTTACAGTCGTATTGCGCACATTGCCGAGGAGCAAGGAACAGTGAATGCCTTAGATACATCATATTGCTGCTACCGGCGAGATGATTTTCTGGCTGCCGGTGGCTTCGATACTCGTTTTGCCAGTGCTGCTGGCGAAGATCATGAGCTATCCTATCGCATGGCCGAGGCCGGACACGTATTTCGCTTTGTTCCGGAAGCGGTCGTGTATCATTGGCACATGGATTCTGTGTGGGACTATGCCCGACGTAAGTTTCGCATCGGTTATTGGAAAGCTTTTCTAGCGCGTCAGCACCCAGGCTATCTACTCAAAGATTCTCACATGACCCAGAGCCTGAAAATCCAAATAGCTTTGGCCGGATTATTGTGGCTGAGTCTGTTTCTTTGGATTTTCTGGCCACCGGCAGGATGGCTGGTATTGGTATTGGCCATGCTATTCGTGGTGAGTGCAGTGCCTTTTTTGCTGCTGGCAAGGCGGCATGATCCACCTGTCATGGTTGTAGCTTTGCCATTGTTGCTTGTACGAGCCACAGCCGCAGGACTCGGATTCTGCTGGGGGTTAGTCCATCGTTAGCCGTCGCCGGCACCGGTTCAAGTGGTTATCTTGTCTGAATAACGGCAGACAGATCATCAATTTCTCTTGGTTATATTCTGTTTCTCTCGCCAAGATCAGGATGAAATAATGGACTTGAACCGGATAACGCTTGCCTTCGCACCTACTCTTTGCTACACTGTCATCAGGCTAATGTTGCCTTCTTTTTGTCGGAAAGAATGGGAGATAGATGATCACACACAAGTGGATCGTCTATGACTAACCTCTTTCTCCAAAGAATGTATCTATTTGTTGTAGCCGTTGCTCCGAATAGATGCTCCATCATTCTCATGGAATCCTGGTGGCAGACGACACCAGGAAGGCGGAGCTTACGCCTTGTTCAAACTACGCTCTCACTCCTACCAGCATCATGAATGAACAAAACTCACCCGCCTTATGGTATGTGGTACACACCAAGACAAATAAGGAATTATTAGCAGCCGACAGGTTGGAGCAACTGTTGCATCTCCATGTCTTTTTACCAGAGGTGCTGCAGAAGTACCGTGGTAAGATCCAACCTCGTCCCCTGTTCCCTAACTACCTTTTTGTCCAGGCTGACTTACAGCATTTACATGTGTCAGCCATCAATCATACCCCCGGGGTACTGCGTTTGGTCTCGGCAGAAGGCATGCCTCTGCCTTTGCGGGAGGATGTTATCACTCACCTCCAGGCGGAAGTTGCGAATTTGAACGCACGGGGTGGGTGGATGCCGCACATGTACAAACCCGGCGAAGAAGTAAGACTCCGGGAGGGCCCGTTGCAGGGATTACATGCGATTTTTGTCAAACATTTGCCTGCCAAGGAGCGCGTGCTGGTTTTGTTGAGCTTTTTAGGACAGCAGAATGAGGTAGAGGTAGATTTGTCCGCGATTGAGCGAACCAGCCAGCTTCGGCGCCGTGGTCGTACTTCGCGTGGACACGGTCGGCCCATTCGCCGAAGACCCAGGCAATAGAATCAGTGGTTTTATGCACCAGCAAGCCTCAAAAATAATCGACAATTACATTGAAAGTAGGATAATCTACGACGATGCCTAAAAAAGTCTTTGTCAGCGGCTGTTTTGATCTTTTGCACAGCGGCCATGTTGAATTCTTTCAGAGTGCGGCAGCCTATGGCGACGAGCTGTATGTTGCTCTGGGTTCGGATAAGACGGTGTACGATTTGAAGGGTCGTCCCCCTATCAACACCGAAGAAGAGCGACGGTTTATGGTGCAGAACGTCGCCTGCGTCCATAAGGCTTTTGTCTCCCAGGGCTCCGGTTATCTGGATTTTGAGCCTGAATTACGAGCCATTCACCCCGATGTATTCGTTGTCAATGAAGATGGCAACACCCCAGACAAGCGAAAATTGGTGGAAAGCCTGGGTATCGAATACGTGGTGCTCAAACGTACACCTCACAGCGGTTTAAAGCCTCGTTCCACGACCGAACTACGTTCCATCGACTGCCTGCCATATCGTATCGATCTTGCTGGTGGCTGGCTCGACCAGCCTTTTGTTTCCAAACATCATCCTGGTTCGGTAATCACACTTTCCATCGAGCCAACGATTGAGTTCAACGAACGCAGCGGCATGGCCACCAGTACCCGCCGAACTGCTATGAAACTCTGGGGAAATCGTTTACCCATCGACGATCCCCACAAATTGGCCTACATCCTCTTTTGCTGTGATAATCCGCCTGGGACAACGGAGATTTCGGGGGCACAGGATACTATCGGTCTGATTTTTTCCGGCCTGGCCCGTTCTGATTATGACGGTCAATATTGGCCCCATCATATTGAGCACTTGCCCGACGAGGACGCCCTCCGTTTTGTAGAAAACTTGATTGTCTTGATCCCTTTGGGGCCTCGTGAGGATGGCTATAACGTGCTCAGCAAGACCTATATCACTTCACAACGTGCGCAGGCCCTGGCAGAAGCGACCGATGATTGCTGGCAGGCAATTCTCGAAAGGGATGCGGTGCGTTTTGGTGCGGCCGTGCGGCGCTCTTTCGAGGCTCAGGTCGCTATGTTTCCTCATATGGTGTCAGCAACGATCATGGAGTTGATCGAACAGTATCGAGATCTTGCCCTCGGCTACAAAATATCTGGTGCCGGTGGTGGTGGCTATCTAATTTTGGTCGCGGATCGGGAAATTGAAAATGGCATCCATATTGTTGCCCGGCGTACACTTTAGTATGTAACAAAGGAGATCATGTTGAATCAGAGTACTTCAATCCCAGCCACAACTACGCCCGATCTTTGGCCTGATAGCCAGACTTTCTGGCGAGATAAACGCGTGATCGTTACAGGGGGTGCTGGTTTTCTCGGTTCTTTTGTTGTAGACAAGCTACGGGCTCGAGGTGCTGGTGAAATCATTGTTCCTCGAAGCAAAGACTACGATCTCCGCAACCTCGACGCTATCCGCCAGCTTTTCGAGGATGTCAAGACCAAATCAGCAAGTCATATTCCCCAATCTGAGATCGTCGTGATCCATCTCGCCGCTCACGTTGGCGGTATTGGTGCTAATCGTGCTCATCCTGCCGAGTTTTTCTACGATAATTTGATGATGGGGGCGCCGCTGATGCATGAGGCCTGGAAAAGGGGCATCGGTAAGTTTGTGGCCATTGGTACTGTTTGTGCTTATCCCAAATATACGCCTGTTCCCTTCAAGGAAGAAGATTTGTGGAACGGCTATCCTGAAGAAACCAACGCGCCCTATGGCCTGGCCAAAAAAATGCTATTGGTGCAAGCCCAGGCCTATCGTCAGCAATACGGCTTCAATGCTATTTTTCTTTTACCTGTCAATCTCTATGGTCCGGGCGATAACTTTGATCCCGAATCTTCTCATGTGATTCCCGCACTCATTAAAAAGTGCATCGATGCTAAGGAACGGGGTGACGACCAGATCGTTGCCTGGGGAGATGGCTCGCCTACCCGCGAGTTTCTCTATGTCGCTGATGCTGCAGAAGGAATTCTCTTGGCAACAGAGCGATACAATGACAGTCAGCCTGTGAATTTAGGCAGTGCCTTTGAGATCAGTATCAAGGACTTGTTAGAGATGATTGCGCGCTTAACCGGTTTCGAGGGGAAAATTGTGTGGGATACGAGCAAACCGAATGGTCAGCCACGACGAAAATTGGATGTCACTAAGGCCGAAAAATTGTTTGGTTTTCGAGCCAAAACGACATTTGAGCAAGGTCTAAAGCATACCATTGACTGGTATGAAAGGGTATTGAACCCTTGAACGCCAGATATGATTCTTCTTTGCCCGCTTGTTCTTAGCTCCCACCTCAGTGTGATGGCTTATCGTACCGTAGGCAAGCGTCTTCTTGATGTTATCCTTTCTTTGCTTGCTCTGCTTTTGCTATCTCCCCTGCTGGCAATTCTTGCCCTATGGGTGCGAATCAAACTGGGCTCTCCCATCTTTTTTCGACAACAGCGCCCTGGTTTGCATGGCAAGCCCTTCATGCTTTATAAATTCCGCACGATGACCGATGCCCGGAATGAGCAAGGCGACCTTCTCCCCGATGCTGAACGCCTAACGACGTTGGGCCGTTTTCTGCGTAGTTCCAGCCTGGATGAACTCCCTGAGCTGTGGAATGTGCTCAAAGGGGAAATGAGCCTGGTAGGGCCACGGCCACTGTTGATGAAATATCTTCCCCGCTACACGACAGAACAGGCCCGTCGGCACGAAGTCCGGCCCGGGATCACGGGTTGGGCCCAAGTCAATGGGCGTAACGCCCTCACATGGGAGGAAAAGTTCGCCTTAGATGTGTGGTATGTGGATCATTTGTCCTGCTGGTTGGATGGGAAGATCATTGCTCTTACTGTGTGGAAAATTTTTAAGCGGGAAGGGATCAATCAGCCGGGGCAGGCAACGGCAGCTGAGTTTATGGGCAATGTCGAATCTGAATCGTTGAGGTCTTCCTGAATGCGGGTTGTGCTCGTTGGCGCTGGCGGTCATGCACAAGTTGTCGCAGATATCCTTTTGCGTATGCGCGAAGCGGGCATCGATTTGACGCCAATCGGCTATGTTGACGATGATCCTGCTTTAGGCAACCATATGCGGTTGGGATTGCCTGTTTTGGGCAAGATTGCAGATTTGTCGCGGATTGAGCATGATGCCATCATTGTTGCTATCGGCAAGAATGATACCCGTCGACGACTCTTTTTGGCATTTCAAGCCCAGGGTGAGCGATTTGTGACAGCCTGTCATCCTCGCGCAGTCATTGCCCCTGATGTGAAGGTTGGGCCCGGCAGCATGATTTGTGCCGGTGCCATCGTCAATACCGGCAGTATCATTGGTGCGAACGTCATTTTGAATACGGGGAGTACTGTCGATCACCACAACATCATTGCTGACCACGTGCATATTGCCCCGGGAGTTCATCTGGGAGGTGAAGTACGTGTCGGCGAAGGGGCTTTGCTTGGCATCGGAACCACAGTCATGCCGCGCCATCAGGTCGGGCAGTGGAGTACGGTCGGGGCAGGGGCTTTAGTGCATAGTGATTTACCAGATAATGTCATAGCTGTGGGAATACCGGCAAGGGTCATACGTCATATTCCCGAAAACGAAGGACTTGGTTGTAGTGCATAAACGTATTTATCTTTCTCCCCCCCATATGTCTGGTCTCGAGCAGCAATTTGTGCAAGAGGCTTTTGATTCGAACTGGATCGCTCCCTTAGGCGCCCAGGTGAATGCCTTTGAGCAAGAGTTTGCCGAGGTCGTGGGCGCCAAGCATGCCTTGGCCTTAAGTTCCGGTACCGCCGGTATCCATCTCGCCCTTATTTTAGCTGATGTCGGACGGAACGACGAGGTGCTTGTCTCTACCCTAACCTTTGTTGCCAGTGCCAACCCCGTGGTGTATTTGGGGGCCAAGCCGGTATTTATCGATAGTGAACGCACTTCCTGGAATATGGATCCCGCTCTCCTGGCCGAGACGCTATCCCGTAAAGCCCAGCAGGGTAAACTGCCTAAGGCCGTTGTCCTCGTCCATCTTTATGGTCAAAGTGCCGATATCGATTCCATCAGCGAGATTTGTGAGTACTACGGCGTGACACTGATCGAAGATGCGGCCGAGGCTTTAGGTGCTTCCTACAAAGGTCGATCGCCGGGTGTATTCGGCAAGACAGGCATTTTTTCCTTCAACGGGAACAAGATCATTACAACTTCTGGGGGCGGGATGTTGGTCTCAGACGATGCCAAACTTATCGACCATGCCCGTAGGCTGGCTACTCAGGCCCGTGATACAGCTCCGCACTACGAGCATTCTGAGATTGGTTACAATTATCGTATGAGCAATGTCCTCGCCGCCATCGGGCGGGGGCAGTTACGGGTGTTAGAAGATCGCGTACGTCGTAAGCGAGAGATTTTTGCCTTCTATCAACAGGCTTTGAGCGATCTTCCCGGTATTGAATTCATGCCCGAGGCACCGTGGGGTCGAGCGACGCGCTGGCTTACTGTTGTTACTATCGACCCCGCTGTTTTTGGTGTAAGTCGCGAAGATGTTCGCCTGGCTCTGGAAGCAGCGGACATTGAATCTCGGCCGTTGTGGAAACCCATGCATGTTCAGCCGGTATTCCGCGAATGTGAATTCGTGGGTAACGGTGTGGCTGAGGATATCTTCGAGAAAGGGCTCTGCCTTCCTTCTGGAACGGCTATGACCGAGGCCGAGTTGAACCGGGTTGTAGCTGTTATTCGGGAACTAAGGCACGGTCGTTTCGTTCAGGCCTCCAAAGAGAAAAAAGCTGCAGAAATTAGTGTAGTAGATTCATGAAACCCGTGATTACAAGAATTCTTTCTCTCCGCAATCGTTATTTCTTTTTCAGCGATGCTATTCTATTGGCGTTCGTGCCGGTGTTAGCTCTGGCTTTGCGCTTGGACGGTTTTGCCCGTCTGCTTGAGTTTTCTGTTCCTCTTCTTGCTTACACCTTTCTTTCTCTAGCGCTCAAGCTCGCAGTATTCATTCCCCTGGGTCTTTACCAGCGTTTTTGGCGTTATGCCAGCATCGAAGAATTGATCCTGATTCTCAAGGCCATTTTCTTTGCGGGGCTGCTCAACATCG
>JAADFV010000069.1:0-8218 GCA_013152695.1 Chloroflexota bacterium
TGTTTACTTCTGTTGCCGGAAGCGGCTCGCGCAAGATGAGCACGTCATCAATCTTGCCGTGGAAGAGCCTCAGCTTGGCATCCCCCCGAAAATCTCCCGGCTCGCCAGAACTACCGACGTTGGTCATCTTGGCGTAATAAAATGCTTTGCTGGGGCGGTCGGTTCCTGCATCGAAACTCGCTTTCTCCTCTCCGTTAACATAGACGCGCATCATCCCCTCATCACCATCGAAAGTGACGGCCAGGTGGTTCCAGGCATTGCGGGCAATGAGGTCGTCTGTAGTGAATTGAACCAGCTTTCTTCCCGTGCCAAAACCCAGGCGCAGTTTACGCCCGGTGATTATCAGATAGGGACCTGCGTTTTCGCGGAGTGCATTGATGCCAATCACGCCTTGTGGTTGGGCGTCAATTGTGTTATCGCCCGAATCTTGCGGATAGACCCAGGCCGCGAGCGTGTATTGATTGAAGTCAACGTCGGGAAGACCGGGCGAAAGATAACGATCTCCGGAGAAACTTGCGGCCTGGCCCGATACACCGTCGGCCGGCGAGGGACAGTACGGACTCCTGGCTGCCTCGCAGCCGACAGAGTTCTGATAATCCGAGTCATCATTTCCTAAGCCAAACTTTCCCGAGGCGTATGCTTGATCAAACCCCAATTTTAACACGGGCACATGCCAATTTTTGGGGGCGTGGGTGTAAACACGTAGATCATCTATCGTACCGCTGAAAAACTGAGTATTGCCTGCCTGGTTCTTGCCTATGTGGGTAATAAAATCGGGACCATCTAACTGAAATACGAAATCATTGTCCTCATCCGAGCCCGTGAAGGTCTGGACATGCTCGCCATTGATGTAGACTTCACAGCGATAGCGCTTGAAATATGGGGTGTCGTATTCCCGGTATACCGCGGCGATATGGGTCCACTCGCCGGCATTCACCGTTCCGGCAAAACGGCCGGTCCAGCCGGAGCCAATATTTCCTCCAACCCAAACCTGGCCATCCTTGATGCCAAAACTCATTCCGTGCCTGTTTCCTGCGTCCCCCCGTGTGATGATCGCGTGGGTACCCTTGACTGTTTTCGGTTTGACCCATACTGAGTAGGCGGCAACTTTGGAATTGAACTGAAAATTGGCGATGGAGAGATAGTCATCCTGGCCATCGAACTCAACCGCGTGGCCGGTGAGCCCGTCAACACCGGCGTTTGGGCAGGCGCCGCCGGCGCAGGTTGCATTGTAGGCCGGCTGGACCCCGGCGATGTCCCTAAAGGTCGTTGCCCCTGAAGCTTCATCAAAAGCCAGCCAGATGCGAGGCGCACCCAGCAAGTTGTGCGGATCAGTAACCTGGGCTCTGGCCACTTGCGTCAGAGTAACCAGCCCGCTGGTCGCATCTTGTGCGACCTGAATGTCGCCCCTCAGTGTGGCCTTGTCGAGAGGATGCAAGACAAAGGTTTGGGGCACGAGTGTATCCTGAATTGCCGAGGGAAAATCGGTTTCCAGGAGTCCCTGGGCATAGCGTTCAGCAAGGTTATTGCTAACACTGGCTTCATAGTGGATGCTTCCGCCAGGGCGCACGTAGCTATCGCTGCTTGTGTATGTTCCGTCGCCGGCAGGCTCTTGAATGTTCGATTCTAGGGTAAGAATGTTGGTGGTTGAGGGCACGCGAGGATGGAATCCAAACATCTTCTCGCGGACATCGTTGTACTCGTCCCCATCCGCATTTGCCCTGAGGGGATCAGGATAAACGCGCGTCTGGAGCGGTGTGGTGCCATCGTACCCATAAACAAAGAGCCAGCCTTCTATCTCTTCCCCATCGCTCAGGCCGTCACCATCGCTATCTGCCAGGTGGGGATTCGTTCCGCGCAGCAACTCCTCGTTGTCCAGCAAGCCGTCAAGATCGGTATCAGCGTTGCTGGGATCGGTGCCGTTCTGCAACTCAAAGGGGTCGGACAAGCTGTCGCCGTCGGCATCCCACTTAGAATCATCAGGGTCAGGGCCGCCGAAGGCTTTGCTCAGCAAACCGTCGCCATCGGCATCCTTGAGGATAGGGAATGTGACATCGCCGTCTTGCCCCCAGGCCAGGGCATAACCATCGCCCTTGGTCGTAAGCGCATGGAATCCTTCCAGTGTGCGGGGGAGGATATCAAACTTGAGCTTACTGCCGATATCCAGATGGTTTGTGTCTGTGCGACTGCGGATATAACACACACCGAGCACGAGGAGACCCCAACACTCTTGCACAGGCACGACATAATTTTCATTGAGGTAGATACCGTCGGCGGTACGATTGATGCCTGGAGCGGGCAAGTCAATCGCGTGGCTTGAAGCGGTAGCTGTGATGAACCAAGGGCCATGACCCTGCCAGTGGCTATCCCCACGAGACACCTTCACATGCTCCTTGTCCTTGGACAGAGTGTAGACAAAAGCTGAGGATTTGGCACGATCATCGCTCCACTGCCAGGCATATACGGCCGCCAGCCCGCTCACCGGGAGACTTGCCTTTTCAATGGTGTTGGTTATGCCAACATGGTATTGCAGTTGACTGCCGGCGCTGAAGCCGTTGCTTTGAGCAGCAAAGTCGAAGCCAAAGTTGTGAGTTTCGAGACGGTTCTTATCGAGAAGGTCAATCATCACAGTCTGGCTGAAGATTACCCAGGCAATTCCTTTCGCCAGCCAGCCGCTCAAACCGCTGCAGACCCAGGACTTACTGGCATCTTCGCCCACGATACCGCACACCAAAGAGATGACCGCGTCAACCAGACCCACGACCACAGCAATGATCTGCCCCACCACCGGTATGAAGGCAATGGCGATCATGATCACCATTGCCACCGAGGTAGCGATGGTATTCGCCAGGGCAGCATCAAATTCCAGGCTGCCAAAACGGACGCCTGCATGGATCATGTTGTAGATAAAAAATCCGACCGTAACACCCACCGAGACGATGGCCCCCACTACCGCAGCCGTCTTGGCTGCCTCCGAGACTTCCTCGCATGCAGATTGCAGCCGCTCGCTTACCGTCGTTGCAGTTTTGGTTGCCGCGCCAATCTTATTGACGAGCTGGACGACGGTGGCGGCACTCATGATGATCCCCACACCGGCCATAGCGATCTTCACCATCTTTGCCCTTGTCCCCTGGCTGCCACTTAAGTAAGTGTAGAGCGCCACGCCGATTCCGGCGACGAGAGCGCCCGCACCGACAATCGTACCCACGCGGGCGGCAGTGCCCATGGTATACCAGCGAATTGTGATATCCGTTTCGAGGGATTCAAGTTTATCTTGAATCTTTGCCATAAAGTTGTTGAGTTTACGCCGGATACTCTGTACTTCTTCCACAGTCTTGTAACCCATACGCTCCAGCATCTTCTCCGTCTGACCGTTCTGATACCACTCGCGCAGCATAAATGCCGCTTTGACTACATGCTTAGAATAGCCGGTAAATTGTTTCGAGACCTCCATTTCCTCGTGCATCAGATGCCAGTCGTCTATCTCGACCGGTCCACTGTAGGTCAGGAGTGTGTCGCCATCTTCCACCAACGAGGAAACTCCTTGTGCCAGCGACAGATAGGCGCTGTGCAAGAGATACTCTTTGAGGTCACTCGTCTCTTGGTCATTCCCTGGAGCATTCGGGTCAAAGAAGGGATCGCTGAGGCGCAAATGCTGACTCAGGTTATCGAGATGGGCGTCTAACGATTGATTTATCCATGTCCCACCCTGGTGCACATAGGGTCTCCATTGTAGCGTCGCCAGAACAGTGCGGCTAGCCCTATCCATGTCCAAGGTTACGCTGTTTCCACTCACTGTCGCCTGGTGATCCAAGCCCGCGCGGCGGGAGGTCCGTTCGCTGGCAAAGAGCAGTGTCCGCGAGGCTTGCTCCTGCGTTCCAAACGCGTTCGTGAGAATCTCTGTCACATCGTTCCTCATGAGCTTGCTGAGCATCTCGTCATAGCTGCCGTATTGGCGAGTGACGACCCCCAGTGTATTGTTAATGCCCCACCGCTCTTGAAGGGAGACAGAGTTATTGCTAGCATGGTCGAAGCGCCGCGCTATTTCAGCCACGGTGATGTCTCGCTGCCCATCCCCATTGCTATCGCGTCCGCCGACGAAAGTGGTTTCCAGTTTGTCTGCCAGTGACCACAGTGCACTTTCATCGTAACTCTCACTTTTTATATCGTACACGAAGGCTACGTTGGTTCCTTTTTCCTCTTGTACGGAAATACCTGTGACGATAAAGGGTTCGTAGTAGGTTTGGATAATCTGCTCGTTATTGGTTGACCACTGCGTGCACGTCCCTTTATCGTCCTGTTCAAGGCAGGAATCGGTCAAGGCATGGACCAGCCAAACCAGGCGAATGGATTGTGCTGCCCCCCAGGAAGATGAAACTGGACGATAGGGCATTCGTGCCGAAAAGGCGACGCGCGCCCCCCCTGTACTGTCATTGACCAGGTTAAGAGGTACATAAGCCACAAGGTTGCCGTGTTCGTCGGCACGCTTGACGGAAACACCGTATGTCTGCAGCGTTTCCGTATCCAGCCATGTTTCCAGGTCGGTCTGAGAGGTGATATTCTGGGGAGCGCCTTGCTTCTTGGGCAGGTTGCCCAGGGTAGTGGAGTCCCAGGGGATCGAGATCTCCAGCATAGGCACCAGGCGCATGTCGCCGTAGCCAAAGCGTGGGTCAGAAGCCGCGGAATGTACGTCCAGGTATGTGGCGTCGTTGCCCGATTTGCGTTGAACCTGACCTTCCTCGTCACCGCTGGGCCAGTCGAGGACGCTTAGTGCCCACCAAAGCTGCTCATCGCTGGCAGGGCGGAGCTGAATCTCGACAAAGGTGGGAGTGTTCGCTTGAAGTCCATCCACCACCAGGCTAAATGAGTCAGTTTGCGCCAGCTTGGTCATCGGCGCCGAGTCAACGTCATCGGGCACGCCATCGCCGTCATTGTCGCGATCGAAAGCATCGGGAGTGCCATCGCCATCTGTGTCCTGATAAGGATTAGCCAGCGGCGTGTAACGGTAAGCAGCCCAATCTCCTGCGTAGAGGCAGTTCGGGCACTCGTTGCCATCGGGCAGGCCATCGAAGTTGGTGTCGGCGTTCAGGGGGTCCATGTACCAGGTCTGTCCCCGATAGTCGAAGCCTTCTACCTCCACCCGGTCGGGGATCCGGTCGCCGTCACTATCGGCTGATTGGGGATTCAGCCCCAATGCTCGCTCCTGGGCGCAAGTCAGCCCGTCGGCATCGGAGTCGCTGTTCTCTCCTGCGCCTTGACAGATATCTTCAGCGGGCGTGGTCTCCGAGGCCATAGAGACCAGGGGGGAAGTAGCAGGAGTCTGAGACGGTAGTGTTCTTTTCGAAGAAGTATCTGCACCTGCAATTTGGAACTCTGGCGGTGTTTGCGAGGAGTCAGCCGCTCCTTTCTCGGCTATTTTTTGATAAAAAGCGGCGACCTGCTGGCTTTGCAGGAAAGGAGTAACGACAAGGGAAAGGATTACACTGATGGCTATCGCCGCATATGCGACGCGGAGGCGACGGAATGCAATAATGATACAACTCAGGAAAAACGCCAGGGTGATTACCAGGATATCCTGCACCGTGGTCTGCCCCAGTGCGTTGCGTGACCCGTAGGCAGCCAAAAGGGCCTTAATTCCGCCTGGATGCAGGCTATCCAGCAGGGTTATCTCCTCTCCAAAGTCTGAAAATTCTGAGCGGATGGTGGCAGAGACCTGTTCTCGACCGCTGGGAGGGAAAGTAATGTCCAGGGTAAGTCGGAGAGGAAGTCCTCGCTTGTCCAGCCAGATCTCACCCTCGCCAGTGGCATCACGATATGCACGGGGAACGTCCAGCTCCACGCCGGTGGGTAGTTTTCCTTGCGTACGGAGGGAAGTCTCAAGTCGATCACGCAGATAGCGTGCCAGAGCTGGTCCATCGAGGGAAAAACCGAACTTGGTGAAGGCAATCTCGCCTCCGCCAGGCAATGAGCGTGTCTCTGCTCCCAGGCTGTGCACATCTTGGACTCCAGCGAGGTACCCGAGAGGATCCCAATTGGGGTTGACCAGCTCTGCGGGGGTATTCAGTTCCTCCCATTCACCGCCGATGGCACGTCCCTCGGCAATGCCTCGTTCTACCTTAATCTCAAAGCCACTGGCTTCTCCCAGAAAACTTCCTCCATCCTTCTCAAGACGCATTTGCATCACTTGCTCGTGCAAATGAACTTCGCCCTCGAGATGAAAAACTTCCTCACGATAACCAAGCCCCGTGTTGACCACCATCGGCAGGGGACGGGTAGTTTGCACGATTTCTGTCGTATAACGATAGCTGCCAATCTTAAGCGCACGTTCCCAGGCATCACGAACATGGTCTTGTGAGGACGAGGTTGCAGCCGTCGAGTAAGTTGCTAATATCCACAACAAAATACTAACAACAGCCGCAAGAAGTAGACGGTAATATTTGACATTCATGTGTGGTTTTTCCTAGGGCAAATGCATCCAATTATGTTTGCCAGGTTACGTAGCAGCGAAGTTTGTGAGAAACACTGAAGAGACACCAGTGAGAGGACCCATGCCTAGCACAACTATCCACGTTGATACTAATCAACAATTATTTCATGGGCGATCTTTGAGTAGGATGGATGCGGTGGCCGAGATTTATCACGAGGGGCTGGTAGAGGGCATAGGGACGCAAAGTGAGAGGTAGGGCGGGATCGCCAAAGAGGGTGTAGGTTTGGGCGAGGTGGGTATGAGAGGCGCGACGGGCAGCCTGGGTGAGAGGGCCAAGGTGTGTCTCTCCCTGGCTGAGTGCCTGAAAGAGGGCAAAGGCCATGCGACGTTCGTCATCGGTGGTGCCGAGACCGGAAGGGGCGAAGTAGGCAATAGCGCCGCGCTCAGTCAAGGTGAGGGCAATCTCGGCAAGGCTACGTGTGTTGATGTAGCCAGGATAGCCAGGAGGCATCATGAAGTAGCCGTCAAGGCAGTCGAGGGAGATGACGAAAGGTAGGCCGGGACTTGCTTTGAGAGTGGGTAGTTGTTGGTTGGTAAGGAGGGGTTCATGCGCCCAGCGATGCACGGCGCCATGGCCGGCGTAGGTGAGGAGTGCGAGACCATCACTCCAGGTTTGGGTGAGAAGATGGGTGGTAGTGAGAGCACAGGTGGAGGGTTGGCTGTGAGGGGGGCCGCAGGTGTCGGTGAGGGAAAGATGCTGGGTTTGTAGTCCGGAGGGGAGGTGAGTAGCCAGTTGAGCGCTGATGACATCGAAGTCACCTGCTTCGTCGGGGGAATTATCGGAAATGAAGAGAACGCGGCGCGGCCATTCGGCGCTAGGATCGGTACCATAGGTAAGGAGTTTGGCCACGACGGCGTCGAGTTCGGAAAGGGATCCGACAGGAAGACGCCCGACGGCCAGAGCAGGGAGTGGATCGCCATCGAAGATGGCAGCGTAGAGACTATCGACGGCGACTTCACCTTGATCGGGATCGATAAAGTCGAGGTATGGAGGGATCCAGTTGGTCTGAAAGTCGCCGTAAAGGGAAGGATTGTAGCCCTTAAAGTTGAAGTGACCGTCACCAACGAGAAGTAGGTAAGTCGGCGGGGGATCGGGCCAGTGGCCGTAGGTGTAGGTGAGAAAGTCGCGAATGGCGCGAGGATGAAAGTGACCACCATTGAAAAGGGCATAAATGTCTTCGACCCGCACGACGCTGACGCGCAGACCTTCGTTACGGCGCCGCGCGGCCAAGGGTTGGGTGGCTGTGTAGAAGGAGCCGGGGGTGATGATGATTTCGTCGGCTCCGGTTGTGTTTGTGAGGATATCGGTAGGGGGGTGATAGAGGGTGGGAGTAAGGGGATGAGCGGCGGCAAAAGCCGCGTAAACTGCACCAGCGGGCCGACTGTCGCTGAAGGTAAGGATACCGTGGCTGGCGTTGAAGCCGGCATGGGTGAGGAGAACGGGTTGTAAGGGATTGGTAATTTCTAATAATACTGTCGACCCGCCGCTAAAGCCGGTGAGGGTATAGCTGGCAGGGCCAGCAATAGGTGCCGGGAAGATGAGCTGGTCGTCCTGGGCAAGGAGGTGCCGGGGATAGATGAAGAGCGCGCGATCAAAATAGATGTCCTGAATGCCAAAATCGGGCAAGAGGACCATTTGTAGTTGATTTTTACCCTCGTGGAGAAGGTTGGTGGGAATAGTGTGGGTGAAGATGGCGCCAACTTTGCCCTCCCAACTATCTTCGCCAATGG
>JAADFV010000069.1:8228-8789 GCA_013152695.1 Chloroflexota bacterium
CGTTAAGGAGCCAACGTAGATGGTGGTCAGGATTGGTATCGGGGTTGGAGTTGCGGGCAGCAACTTCGAGGTGGAGGGTGGTAGAAAGGTTGAGGCTGGTAGTGACTGCGGTTAAAGTGAAGGGGTAGCTACGGGTAAGAGGGTGAGTGACGGCGAGGGCTCGTTCCCAAAACCAGGTGGTGGATGTGCCGGGATGGTTGCTCCATCGGGCCCAGTAGAGGTTGTTTTGTTCGAGGAGCAGGGAGGCGGCAGCTTCGGTGACGGGCGGGACACTGGTATCCGGGGAAACGGGGCGGGTGGTCATGCGTAAACCGGGCGTAGAGGGAAGGATGCTGAGCCAGTAGATGGCAGCATCCGTGTATTTGCAACCGTGAATATTGTAACCACGAATTTCATGAATATGGTTAAGGGCATGTGTTTCCTGGTTGAATTCAGGCTGGGCTTGTTCGCAGGACCTCAGTTGTTGGCCGTAGAAAAGTAGGGCGTCACCAGGATCGAAGCTGCCGTCGTCAAGACCCCGAGCAAGGAGAGCGACAGGGTGGCCGAACCAAGTGAGTTGGT
>JAADFV010000070.1:0-2297 GCA_013152695.1 Chloroflexota bacterium
ATGCTCCGTCACCTCCTGGGCATTAGCGATGACTATCGCCAACGCATTCGCGAGCAGGTGCTTTCCACTACAGCCGCTGATTTCCGGGCGTTTGCCGATGTGCTCGAGCAAGTGAATCGGCAGGGCCATGTCGTCGTACTTGGACCAGAAGAAGCTATCGTGCAGGCTAATGCTGAGTTGCAACCGCCTTTGCAGATCACCAAGGTGCTTTGATAGAAAGATCTCCGGGTGTATTTCTGCTTGAGGGCAGTATCCGGTTAAAGAGGAAGCAAAGTGCGACGCGCCTCGTGGGTGCGTCGCACTTTGAAACACGCAGGGCCTTCAATACGCAAAACCAGCGAATTACTGCCCATTGCCAGCAAGAGCTTTGTGTGATACACTCTGCCCGCGTTTCCCCCTTATAGCTCATGTCACTTCGTCGTAACGATACCCTCCTTTACTTACTTATCGCTTTCCTCGGCCTTCTGGTGCTCTTCCCCACTCTGCGCTGGCTGGTAAACGAGTGGTGGAGTAATGATTATTATTCCCATGGTGTGTTGGTGCCGATCGTCTCGGGCTATTTCGCCTGGCGTATATTGCCACGGGTGGAGCGTAAGCCCAGTAATTTAGGACTTATCCTTCTTATCGCGGCCTTAGCGGTGTATCTTGCGGCCTTGTTCCAACGGGCATTCTTCATCTCTGCCCTTAGCATGATCGGTTTGTTTGCCGGCCTTGTATGGTATTTATGGGGTTGGTTGGCTCTCAAACGTCTGGCATTTCCCCTTGCCTTTCTCATCTTTATGGTGCCGCTGCCTTTTGTCGAAGCCAGTAGCTTACCTCTCTCATTGCTAACGGGGCAGATATCGACAAAGGTGATGCAACTGCTTGGCATGAATGTCACAGTCCAGGGGGCATCTGTGAAGTTGGCCAATGCCAATCTCGTTGTCGGGGCTCAGTGCTCCGGGCTGCGCTCTATCGTAGCCTTATTCACCCTGGTGGCCGTATTTGCTTACATTGTGGAAGGGCCACGGCTGAGTAAGCTACTACTCGGCCTATCTGCCATTCCTATCGCCATTCTGGGCAATATCTTTCGGGTGAGCACACTGTTGTGGGTAGCAGACAAGTGGGGCGTCAAAGCGGGGTTCACCTACTATCATGACTACTCTGGTATCTTTTTCTTTCTCTTCGCCTTCTTATGCCTGATTCTCCTGGGACAACTACTTCGGTGTCGAAACATTCGAACCGACCTGTTGTAGTTATTCTCCTCTTACTGGTGGCGCTGATTGTTGTCGTAGCCAGCTATGGCCGGGATCTGTGGCTTAGCCAGACACAACAGCAAAGCAGCTACACCTATATCACAGATATCGATCGCTGGCGACGCACGAGCCGTGAACGCACGGTACAGGCCCGCTACGACTTCAGTTTGGGTCCACAGTTAGAAGACCTGCCTCTGAGCATTGGCGAATGGGAGGGGGCGGATGTTCCCCAGACCAATGTGGAAGTGCTCATTCTTCTCGAACCGGAGGAGTATGTTTATCGTCGCTATCGCCGCACAGATGGCAAATACCTGTGGCTGAGCGTGATCGGGAGCCGCCAGGCTAAATCTTTTCACTCCCCCCAGATTTGCTATAACGCGGACGGCTGGAAAACCGAAGTGAGTTCCGAACCCATCACCCTCGATGAAGGCCAGATCTACGCCTTTCGTCTACAGGCAGAAAAGGGCCGCTGGGAACACGTTGTTCTCTACTTCTATCTTTATCCAAACTCATTACGCGACGCTGACAGTGGCACGGTCCTTTTCAAAGTCACGGCTCCCCTCGTAGGATCGTTGGAAGATACACTCGAACTACAAAAATCCTTTATCCGTCAGTTCTTTGTGAGTGCCCACGAATAGGATTGAACACCACGGGTGTACATTTATCATGAGGCTATTGGCTTAACGCTGCACCTCGAAACCAGGGCCAGAAGTCTGGCTGAGATCGACTGTGACAGTCTTACCGCCCCAGCCATCCACGAGATCGTGTGCCCGTACGGTGACCCGGGTCACCTCTGGTGGGATGAGGATACCACTTTGGGAACGTGTGAAAGGCTGTTCGTTCTCGTGGGGATGAAGTAAAAGGCGGGTAAAGGGGCTCTGGGGGTCGGGTTTTAACACCGTTCCATCCGGCAGAACTACATCCCAACCATCAGCATAATCATCCCACCCCGTATCAGGATGCCGTACCGTGACACGAAACGTCCAACTGCCGTCGGAGGCAAGCTGGGCGCTGACAAATTCAACATCTGCGTTAGCTTTGCTCGCGCCAGGTGTGGGCGAG
>JAADFV010000070.1:2366-10572 GCA_013152695.1 Chloroflexota bacterium
GGGGTTGAGGCGAAGGTGTGGGCGAGGGGGGAACGCAGGCCGTAGCCAGAAAAATTATCAGGAAAATTAGTCCTGAGAGGAAAAAACGATAGTTTTTCATTGCGATGACCTTGTCACGGTAATTCCTTGACCGGCAACGACCTCGCCGATATGCCAGAGGGAAATTCCGCGCGCCTTGGCTTCCGCCTGTATAGCAGCTACTTGCGAGGGGGGAACGGTAATCAACAGGCCGCCAGATGTCTCGGGGCCAAAGCAGAGCACCTGTTGCCATTCGGCTAGAGAGGGATCGAATTGGACGTGAGGTCCAAAGTAGAGGCGGTTGTCAAAGGCTCCACCAGGATACGTCCATTCCTCGCCCAGACGCTCAGCTCCTGGCAGCCAGGGAAGGGCGTCGTAATCGAGGCGAAAGCCGACATGTCCCCTATCGGTCATCTCCCAGGCATGTCCAAGGAGACTAAAGCCCGTGACATCGGTTACCGCCGTGGCAGCAAAATCCTGGGCAAGCTCGGCGGCAATGTTATTTAGCTGCATCATACTCTTGGTAGCGACAGCAACTTCTGCCGCTGTGGCCACATCACGCATCAAGCCTGTCGTCACCACTCCTGCACCCAAAGGTTTACTCAGAAGAATTTGATCGCCGGGCTGAGCACCCCCTTTACGGGTCAATTTTTGCGGGTGAATTGCCCCGATCACAACTAAACCATATTTGGGTTCGTCATCTTGAATGCTGTGCCCACCAGCGACAGGGATACCTGCCTCGCGCGCCTTTTCTGCACCCCCGCGGATGATCTCAGCACCGATATCGAGAGGCAGTTTTTTGGGTAAAGCAGCAATGTTGAGCGCCATAATAGGACGCGCGCCCATAGCGTAGATATCGCTCAGGCTATTAGCGGCAGCAATGGCACCGTAGGCATAAGGATCGTCGACAATCGGGGTAAAAAAGTCGAGGGTGACGACGATGGCCAGGTCGTCACTGACTTGATAGACGGCGGCATCATCTGCCACATCTAAGCCGACAATGATATCGTCGTACTGCTGCTTGGCAAACGTTTGTTGGATGGGACGCAGAACCTGCGCCAGGGCCTCAGCGGCCAGTTTACTCGCTCAGCCAGCACAGCTTGCCAGGCTGGTGAGACGAATTCGTTCTCTTTCAGTCATGGAGATAGTACAATGAAGTAGGGTTGGATGGAGTTGTGACGGCCGTCATTCTATCATGTGAGAATGTCGGTTTCATAAATAAACGGCAAATGGCATGAATCGTTTTTTATCGATCTGTTTTTGGCCGTAGAAAGAAGTTTACGAACAGTGATGATACACTGCCCTAATCCTGCCCAACGAGGATGTGGGTGATAATGGTTGCACCAGAGCCACCGATGTTTTGGGTCATACCAATGTGTGCATGCGGAAGCTGGTTGGGTCCAGCATCACCGCGCAATTGCTGCACCACATCGACGACCTGATAAACTCCGGTTGCGCCCACGGGATGCCCGCGCGCCTTCAGTCCCCCCATGGTTGTAATAGGAATCGAGCCATCCAGTGTAATGGCACCGGACTCGCCCAAAGCTACACCCTTCCCCCGCGAAACAAAGCCACAGGCTTCGAGAGAGAGAACGGACATGATGCTAAAAGCATCGTGTAATTCGAAGAGATCGATATCTGCAGGCGTGATTCCGGCCTGAGCATAGGCCTTGTGGCTGGAAAGGTAGGAAGCTTCTAAAAAGAGAGGATCGCTGCGGTCGTGGATGGCAAGGGTGTCGATGGCTGAAGCTGAGGCAGCGATGGTGACGGTACGTTTACCTTTGCCAAAATCAGCGGCGCGATCGGCCGGCACCAATACTAACGCCGCAGCACCATCACAAATAGGAGAGCTGTCCATCACATTGATGGGCGGGGCAACAACAGGTGCATTCGTATAGCGTTCAGGCGAAATCGCCATGGGGAACATGGCATTGGGGTTGGCAACAGCATTGTGATGGGCATTGACAGGGAAAGGGGCGAATGCCGAATGGGGGACTTTGTATTCATACATGTAGCGACGCATGAGCATGGCGTTTAAGGCCAGGAATGTGGCACCTTCTGCCACCTCGTACTCCTGGTCGGCGGCCAGAGCCAGCCCTGCCGTCGTCTCGGCGGGGAGAGTATCGGTCATCTTCTCCACCCCGGCCACAATCACGACATCGGCCATGCCACTGGCAACAGCCATCGTCCCTACGCGCAGCGCCGCTGCCCCCGAAGCACAAGCAGCCTCGATTTTTGCGGCCTCGATGCCGCGTAGGCCGACAAAATCAGCCAAAAGGGTCGCTAAATGTTCTTGTCCAGAGAGTTCGCCAGAAAGCATATTGCCGACAAAAAGGGCGTCTGCTGTTTCGATGCCGGCATCCTTCATGGCTGCGGTAATGGCATCATGCCCCAGGTGGCGTAAGGAGTGACCCCATAATTCTCCGACCGGTGTTTGGCCGATACCAACAATTGCAACGTCTCGCATGGTGTTATTCATAGGGCTTTATTTCATGCGGATTTTTCCGCGATAACGGAGGTAGGTGGCGTAGTCGATCACGGTACGCCGGGCGATATAAGATTCGGTGGTAGGAGCCAGTGTTCGCCGCTCAGGGAGATGTTCTGTCACCTCGAAGGAGATGGCATCACTGCCTGCGCCTGAACCAAAAGAAACAACAAGTATACGATCTCCCGGCTCTGCGACATCTAGTATGGCCGTCAAACCCACGATTGAAGCACCAGAATAGGTGTTGCCGATACGATTTACCAAGAGACCTGTTTGCCACTGCTCCGGCTTGAAACCGAGCTTTTTGGCGGCGCGAGAGGGGAATTTGACGTTAGGTTGGTGTAAGACCACGTAACGATAGTCAGCAGCAGTACGGCCCATGGCTTCGAGCAGCATACTGCCGGCGGTGTGAATATGATGAAAGTAGGCGGGATCGCCGGTAAACCGCATGCCATGAGAAGGATATTCGGCATGAGGGCGCCGCCAAAAGTCGGGGGTATCGGTCACATAGGAGAGAGATGCCTCGAAACGAGCAAGAGCGTGTGCTTGGGGGCCAATGATAAAAGCGGCACCGCCCGCACCTGCCGTGTATTCCAGAGCATCGCCCGGGCGACCTTGAGCTGTATCTGCACCGATCCCCATGGCGTAATCAGCCATATCGGAGCCCACCAAAGCAATGGCGGCAATCATAGCCTCGGTCCCGGCCTTACAGGCGAACTCCCAGTCGCCAGCTTGTAAAAGGGGAGTAGCCCCTACTGCCTCGGCGACAATGGTCGAAGTGGGTTTGACGGCATAAGGATGACTTTCGCTACCTACCCATAAGGCGCGTAATTCTGCGGGATCAATGCAGGCGCGAGTGATAGCGTTACGTGCTGCCTCGATGGCAATGGTGGCGGTATCTTCGTCCAGACCAGGCACTGCCTTTTCTTGAATAGGAAGCCCGGCCGTGCCACCTGTCCACATTTGCGAAACTTCACTGGCAGGAAGGCGATAGCGAGGAATGTAGGCCCCGTAGCCGACAATGCCGACGGGACGAGATGGTTGTAGAAGTTCGGTTTTGTTCATAGTTTAGGAGCAGGTAGGCGCTTTCGCACCAATAGAAACTGTTTTTTATTAGAAAATTTCTTATAAACGATACCCAAGTGCGCAGTTGTATCATTGTCGACGGGCATGCAGACGCATGTGCCCCCGCTGGATACCTTCTGTGACCAGGGCACGCAGGGCTGCCAGATTTTGCGCCAGCCCGGCAGCCACCATGATTTCGGAGAGAGTACGGGCATCAGGACTGCCCAAAATCTTGAGCGCAGCACGAGCGGTGGGGTGGAGCTTGGTCAAGCCGCCCACAGTCCCCACAGCCAGAGGTATTTCCAGGCGTCCCACCAACATGCCTGACTCCAGGTGCCACTCCGTGAGGGTACGATACTGGCCATCACGGACAGCATAAGCGTGGGCGCCGGCCTCGATAGCCCGCCAATCCTGGCCCGTAGCCAGGGCTACGGCATCGATGCCATTGAAAATGCCTTTGTTGTGGGTCGCAGCACGATAAGGATCAATCCAGGCAAAAGCGTTGGCGGCAACAATATCCTCAGCTACCATCTCGCCTGAAAAAAGTTCTTCTTCTAAGGCAGAGAGAGGAATGCAGCAGGTAGCCCAGGCGCGGCGCCGGTCGCTGAGATTAGAAAGGATACGGAGAAGGACTCGTCCACCACTGAGGTTTTCCAGCTCAGGGGCGAGGGTTTCACAGGCGGTGTTGATGGCATTGGCCCCCATGGCGTCGCGCGTGTCCATGAGAAGATGCACGATGAGCATGGGCCCGGCGGGAGTATCGGAGAAGTACCGTACTTGCAGGTCGAGTGGACCTCCTCCCAGCTTCTTTATTGTGGGATGAAGGTGTTCTATTTTCTCCAGCAACTCTTCTTTGTGCGCACGAATCCGCAAAATAGCAGTCTCGGGGTCAGCGACATCGAGTAGCTGAATCTGACCGGTCATCACCGGTTTAGTGCTACCTGTACGAAAACCGCCTCCTCTTCGTACTAATCTGGCGGCATTGGCCATGGCAGCTACGACCGAGGGCTCTTCGATCACGAGGGGGATCATAAAATCGCGCTCGTTGATGATAAAATTCGGAGCAATAGCCAGGGGCAGCGTGTAAAGGCCTACAACATTTTCGATGAGCTTATCAGCCGTGGCTATATCCAGCCCTCCTTCCAGGGCGGCACGTTCCTCGGCGTCGAGCTCGGCCCATACGGAAACAAGCTGCTGGCGTTGGGCAGGATTGAGTCGATAAAAGCCGCTTACGCGGCTGCTGCGTGAAGTCATTTTTGCTACAAAAAAAGTCCCACACGAGCAGGTGTGGGCACCGTTAGGTTTGGATACGTGAAACATTATACCATGACCCCCCTTTCAAAAGCTATCAAATTACCGGGCAGATTGGTAGGGGCGAGGCCGCGCGATGTTGCTTATGGGAGTAACTACCTCTTGTTTCAGAAGAAAGGAACGCCCCTCTTCCCCTAGCTATCAGATCAAAAACGCGTGAGCCAGTCGGCCAAACGCAGAATTATGGGGTTGAGTAAGGCCGGATGAATGGAGAAAAATACATTGAGTAGCAATAAGGGAATAATCAGCCAGATCAAGCGGGCAGGCTCACGGCGCAAAGTAGGATCACGTAAAGGTTGGAAAAGAGCACGCTGCAAACGTACGACAGCCAGGGTCATGACTAAAAAGGCCAACATAACGCCTAAGAAAAGGAGGGGGGTATCGATTTGGGTGAGCTGGAAGGTGGCAATGCGGATAGGGAAGAGGGCCCCGAGGGGCCAGCCCACCATGAAGAGAGCTCCCCCAACAATGCCCCAGGTGGCCACGGGCAAACGCTCACTGATTCCGTGGAGGTCCTGATAGGTGGGATTTTCACCAAAGCGTTTGTAAATAGCAATGATAGCGGCTGCAACGAGACAGAGAACAAGGGGACGAACCAAGAGTAACCACAGGATGCTCTGGGTGCCCACTTCGCCAGCCATGCTCCACAATAAGAAAGTAGCGCCATAATCCCAGAGGAGAAGATAACCCCAGAATTGTCCCAGGCGTTGGCTGCCGAAAGCAAAGAACGCGGCCCAAGCCATCTGACTAAAAGCCAACCAGGGCAGAAGGAGGGCCGGATCGGCATAATCGGTGAGGGTAGGGTAGAGTAAAAAGATACGCCGCACCAACAAGTACACACTGATTTGCCACACCCCTACGATCCAGGCGGCAGCAAAAGGTGGAGTTTCTTCTCCCAAAGAGACAATCCAACCGTGCAGGGGCACCGGAGTCAGCAATAAGGCAATACCAATCACAAGGGTACGCCAGGCAACAGGTTCAGAAACACCCGGATCGGCGCCCAAGGCTATCTGACTAAAAACCCAGGCGGCGACGAGAAAGAGGGGGAGCGCCAAGATGGGAGACAATAAAGTGCGTAGAGCGCCGCGGGCAAGCCGGGGTCTAGCACCCTGGGCAGGAAATGTCATAAGAATAGCTGCTACCACCAACCAGAAGGGCGCCAACAACAAAGGAGTACTGGCCAAAGCAAGCACCATAGCAGCAATAATCAGAGGAATCGAGGGAAACAGCACACGATCTGCCTCCATCCATCCTGCGATCAACCCAAACACGCTTCCCCACCCTAACAAAAGCAACAGCGAAGCCCGCGCCGACTCATCCAAAAGAAAAGTGAAGCCCATGAGTGAAGTCGCTTGGGTAGGATCCACTCTCTGTCCGAACAGAATAAAGGGTTCAGCCGTAGGCGCCTGCCATAAACGCCAGGCCAACACTGCCAATCCAGCTGCCAACACAAGACCCGGCAGAAGGGGATAGCGCCGCAATAGGCTGACAAGTAAGGTCAGTAGGAATAACCAAAGCAAAACGACAGCTAGTAAACTCACACGTCCTCCGGATGCGGCCAAAAGCGGGCACCATCTACCACAATGAGATAGGAAATTGCGAAGCCTAAAAGGATGTCAAGGCTGGCTAAAAGACCCACGGTGGCAACATCTACTTCTAGAGCCAGAATGACAAAACTTGCCGCCAAAATCCACAAGGATAAACTCAAACCCCAACGCAGAGGCCTATCGCCAAAGCCTAACCCCAGCAAACTGGCCAGAGTCAAGAATGTCGCCAGGCGTGCCAGGTCGGCCGGCAGCTTGGGAAAGGGAATGAGAGGGCGCTGTGTGTAAGCAACAGTGAGGAGTAAAAGCAGTAAAGCCAAACGCATCAAGGTTGCTGTATTCAAGCGCCACTCCGGTTTCCACCAGGGAATACCCAGCTGTCGCCGCCGTATCGTATCCACTCGTCGCGCAGAAAGAAACCACATGATGCCGACCAGTCCGCCGCTTACCCATTGTAGAAGCGCCCATTCGGGAGGCAATAGGCGGGTAAGAAGGATGCCTCCCAGCACTTTGAGCAAGGCATACGCCCCCACCGCCAAACGCCAGTCACTAACAACCAGGACAATAACGATGAGAAAAAGGCTAAGCCCCACAGCACTCTGTTGGGCAAAGGGTTGAATCAAGGTAAGGAATTCAGGCAGGGTGGGCATGGAGAATGTCAGGATTGCAGTAAGATGTAAGTGATAAGGATGGCCAAGAGGACCCAACCAAATTGACCGGCACCGTCAAGAATGTCGGCAAGAACGCCGACCAAGGCGGCAACGAAATGCAGAACTTGTTCTCCAGCCCGATAAAGCCAGGTTAAACTGGCAAAATAGGCTACCCGTTCCCGTGTTAAACGCAGTTCCTGCCAGTGGTCGCGGTAGTAGCGGCTCAGTGCTGCACCCAACAGTAAGGGTAGAACTAACGTTAGCCAGTCAATCAGCGTCGCCATGCGGAGAGGGGCAAAGAGCGCAGCTTCGCGAAGCGAAGGAGGGAGATTGGTTCCCAGCGGCCATAATAAGGAAGGAAAGAGTCCCCAAGCCAGAGTCAACCCCATAAGGATGGTAACCCCCAGGCTAAAAGCACGGGGGAGACGTTTTGGGCTGGGGGAAGAGGGAAACCAGGGCCTTAAAAATGCGGCGACAAACATGGTTTGTGCCAGCAAGTAGATCAGCCAGAGGGGAATACCGATCACAGAATCGGTAAGGCGATGCCAAAAACCGAGAAGATTAAAGCCCGGAGTAAGGGGAACCCCATAAAATATAGCGGCGGCCAGCCAAAAGGGAAGCTGCCAGCGATAACGCTCTTGGGCAATACGGGCGAGATACCACATCACAGCCCCCAAAACGAGGATGGCCAGAGGTAAGACGATATTATGTGGTGGAGAGGCATCGATAAGTGCTGCCAGAAGTAAAACCCAAGTACTGCGGTTGATGAGAATCGCGCGCCAGGCACGGTCTGAATCTGTCTCTGCCCAGGCCACAAGACTACTCCCCAGCAGGGCAACCATGATGAGAAACAACCAGGAGGAAGCGGAAAGTAAAGGAAGGGAAAAATGCCCTAAAAGATGCAAAGCTGCCAGGGCGGGAATCATGTGTAAAGCCAGGGAGCGCGAAGTGGCGGGGGGCTGGGTATTCAGGCTGGAAAGATGAAATGGGTAAGCAGTAAGGGCCAAACCACTGGCGAGGAGGAGGAAAAGTTGAGGTAGAAGATTGAGCGTCGTAGCAGGAATGAGTTGCCAGATCAAAGGAGGTTGTTCCCATAACGCTGTCATTTCCAAAAGGGCAGTCATCACGATCCC
>JAADFV010000070.1:10585-18455 GCA_013152695.1 Chloroflexota bacterium
TTACCCGGGGCAGGGATAACCGCCCCCGCCATCAGCCATATCAGCAACCAGGCACCGAGAAGATTGAGCCAGGAAATAGAGAGAATGGCCAGCAGAGCTGCGGCCGCAAACAACATCGTCCACAGAGGGAAATCATCACCAGGTCGCCATTCTGTTCCCGCGAACAACAAAGTCACACCGGCAATAACCAGGATACTCAGCCCCACAAACCAGGCCCAACTGTCCAAATAGAAGCCGAAAACTGTCTCTAGCTCGAGGGGAATACGCCACTGCCACAAAAGAGGAGCCTGTTCTGACTGAAAGCGCAGTGCAACCCATGCCAACAGTGCGATTGCAATCCAGACACTGGCAGCCCAGCGTCGCCAGCCTGCCTGCAAATAAGGCAATACAGCTTTAAGAAGACCGGCGCCAGCAAGCAACCAGAGAACGGGGCCGAGGGGAGATGTCCAAATAATACTCATGGCCCAGAGATTTTAGCACGCGCGAGGAAGATGAGAGAAAGGTGGACAACAAGGAAATCAGCAACTATAGGGTATAATAGTTTCAATGTTGGTGTCTTCGTACTGACTCTGGTTCCTTAAAAAGAGATCGCACATAGAACCCTGCCTCACCACCGTTACTACGCCTTCTTTTTTCCTCCAACCCCATAAGCCACCCCTTCCCAGCCTCCATTCTCCCTTCGTACCATGAATCCTATCACAGCATTTCTGGTGCAGCACCTCATCATCATACAGTTTTTATCCGGCCTGGTCTTTTTTGCTCTGGCGACCGTAGTGATGGCCACCAGCCATCATAGAGATTCGGATTTTCGCTTTGCCCAGGCTCTGCCCCCTCTCGCTCTTTTTAGTTTACTTCAGAGTGCCTCCATTTGGTGGCAAATGTTCGGTGCAATAGAAAATGGTAGCAGTGCGGGAGTTGTAATAGCGGGGGGACAAATCATCTTGTTGGCGACTTCTTTTTTGGCTTTACTCACCTTTGGGATGTTACTTCTCAGCCCCGAGCGCCTCAGCCGCCTGCAACTGATGACACCCTTGCTTATTCTTGTGGTGATCTGGCTGGGCGGGGTCTTCATCGCAGATACCGTCCTAAAACCAGACCTCCCATCTATCCTGGCCATTACGACGATGCTTGCACGATATGGCCTGGGGATTCCTGCATCACTTCTGGCAACGTGGGCGCTCATGCGCCAGCAACGGACGTTTCGGGAACAAGGCTTGCCGCAGTTCGGGCATTATCTGGTATGGTCGGCGGCAGCATTGTTGCTATTTGGGACATTAGGTCAGGCTTTTGCGCAAACAACTGCCATCATCCCCTCCAACATCCTCAATGCCCAAAACTTCTTGGCCTGGTTTGGCATTCCTATCGAGCTCTTTCGGGGTGTGCTTATTGCTGTTTTTGCCTTCTTCTTTCAGAAAGCTCTGGGGTCCTTTGCAGCCGAACGTGAGCGACGCCTTAGCGAAGCAAATCAGGCGAAAATCGCAGCCCAACAGGCCCAACTGGAAGCAGAACGCCTCAACCGCCAGGCAATGGAGATTTTGAACCAGGAATTACGCTTGACAACCCAGGAACTCACACTCCTGCTACACATCGCCAACATTCTGGTTTCTCCCCGTCCTCTCACAGAACGGCTGCAACAGACCCTGCATGAGTTGGTAGCCAGTGTGCCAGTATGTGATCATGGCCTCATTCTCCTGCCCACAAAACACCCGCAAATGCCCATGATCGTGACCGAGGGTTTCGATGTCAATGTCGGCCCGGATTTACGCGAGCAGGCCGTGTTCCTGGGTCACCAGGCCATCGCCAAAGGCGTGGCAATGTGCCAACGCATCAATGGCGTGATTCTGAATTTCGATCCCAACAACGAAGTCGAACGCCAACAGTGCCGCGAATACCCCTATCCGATGGTGACCCTGGCCTTACCCCTCTCGGTACAAGAGCGCGTGATCGGCAGTCTCGTCTTTGCCTGGCCCTTTGCCAATGCTCGCAAACCCTTCTCCATGGACGAATTCCAACTGGTTTTCACAGCCACACAGCAGCTAGCTTTATCGATCGAGCATGCCCGCCTCAATGCTGCTGTGCAAGAACGCGAGGCTCTTCTGGAAAAACTCCTCCAGCAAATCGTCAATGCTCAAGAAGCAGAACGTAAACGCATTGCCCGAGACCTGCATGACGCCACCAGCCAGGCTCTCACTGCCATATCCTTAGGCTTGCGCGGGATCGAAGCTGTTCTTCAGCAAGAAGGAAGTGCCGTCACGGACCAGGTGCAAGAACTCGGGAAGATGAGTACCGAGGCCCTGACAGAGCTCCGCCAGATCATGTCCGACTTACGCCCTTCGCACCTGGATGACCTGGGTTTGACGCCCACTGTCCGCTGGTGTGTCGGAAATTATGAAAAGCGCTATGGTATCCCCGTTTCTCTAGAGCTGCGAGGGCAACAAGAACGCCTGAATCCCGAACGCGAAACTTTGCTCTTTCGCATCGTGCAAGAAGCTCTGACCAATGCCGCCAAACATGCTCACCCTTCCCATGTCCACGTCACCCTCGCTTACGAACCCGAACAAATTTATTTGGCGGTGGAGGATGATGGTGTGGGCTTCGATGTCAACTCGGCTCTGCGGCGCCAGCAGAAAGAGGGGGGCTGGGGATTGATTGGCATGCAAGAGCGCGCATCTCTATTGGGGGGACAGATGTCTATTCATTCCACGGTCGGTCAAGGCACACGCATCGAGGTGAGTATTCCTCGCTTTGGAGGTAATCAGCATGACAAAGAAAATTAAACTGCTCCTGGTCGATGATCATGCTATTGTGCGTTCAGGCTTACGCATGCTTTTTCAGTCTGAGCAGGATATGGAAATCGTGGGAGAGGCAGGCACCGGTGAAGAAGCCTTGATCGCCGTGCAGACTTTAGAGCCGGATGTGGTGGTGATGGATGTGGCTATGCCGGGGATGACGGGCATCGAAGCGACCCGAAGGATCAAAAAGGCAAATCCGGATGTAGCAGTCCTGGCATTGACCATGTACGAAGATGAGCAGTATTTCTTTCAAATGTTAGAAGCCGGGGCTTCCGGCTACATTCCCAAACGGGCCGCTCCTGATGATCTGGTCTCAGCCGTACGCGTGGTGGGGCAGGGCAATGTCTTCTTGTACCCCTCACTGGCTAAGTTACTGGTCAATGACTTTCGGCAACGCGAGGCCAACGATGATGTTACCAATATCCCTAAATTAACCCCTCGCGAACGGGATGTTTTGGCCCTCATTGCCGAAGGCTTTACGAATCGAGAAATTGCGGAGCGCCTGGTGATTAGCGTGAAGACCGTAGACCGGCATCGCGAAAATATCATGAATAAACTCGATCTCCATAATCGTGTGGCCTTGGTCAAGTACGCCATTGCCAAAGGTCTGATCAGCGCTGAAGAATAAGGCCCCACAGACTGGAATATCTGTGAGGCCTTGTTTGGATGTGGGGAAGAAGCCCTAGAATGGTACTAAGGATGAGCGATTAAGGGCATCCATATTAAGACCGGAGTAGGGCTGGGTGTTTGTGTGGGAGTAGGGGTTTGAGTTGGTGTAGGAGATGGTGTCGGACTCGATGTCGCCGTTGCTGTTGGTGTAGAAGTTGGAGTGCTGGTGGGTGTGAGGGTAGGAGTCGGAGTCATCGTAGCCGTGGGGGTAGCTGTCGGTGTGGCGGTGGGTAGCGGTGTCGGCGTGGGGACGGTGCCAGACTGCAAAAGATATTCGAAAGTGAGCTCGGGTAAACGCTCTGGTTCATTCCAATTACTGCTGACAAACTTGTAAAGTTGATTTGCCGAGGCATCGCCTGTGATCATCCAGCCGTAGTTAGTGGCCGTTCCCGCCAAGAAGTCTTGGACATCGGCAGTGACATCCCAGGAAGTGAATGTTCCTACCGCGGTCATGGGTACATCGCTGGTAGTGGTTGCCGCCCGGTCTGTGGCACCCATGCCTCCACCAGTCTCCCAGGGTTGGCCGGCAGCGGCTTGTTGCCAGGTAGCTGTTTTCTCATCCCAGGGGCGCAACATGCGATAAAGATGCGTTTGCAAGGTAGAAACCTGATCCTCATACACATTCAGCCGCAGTGTTGCCCGCGTGATCTGTGCATCGGTCGGCAATGCCGACAGATCAAATTGAATCAGGCTACGACGGGCACCACTGGAATGCACCCAGAGATGACCGAGATTGCCGTAATTGCTGGTGGGATTCCATTCGTCGAGAATGGTGTCCTGTACCGTGGTCTGACCGTCGCCTGCCTTGAGAAGCAGGGTCAAAGGACGTAAGGCCAACACGCCAAAATCGGCCTGGACGCCGGTAACCGAAGCCCCCTGCCAGTTGAGATAGCGTTCCGGTGTACCGTCATCATTGTCGTCATCCTGGAGACCAATATTGAACGGAAGTTGCTGGTGCGCCGTCAATTCGCCACCGAGAAGGCTGGCGGGGATCGCTAATTCCAGCTGATAGCCGTCAGCACTGGGCTGAGCCGCAGCAACGATGGCTGTTGTGTCGCCCCCAAGGGACTGGATCTCGCCATCGGGCCGTACCAAAAGACTGAGATCGTCAGCACCAGGCCGAGCATCGGCGCTGGGATCAAAGCTGAGGAGGAGGCCATCCCCAGTTGCGACCTGATTGTCGCTTACAGCAATGCCCAGGAAAAGGTAATCACGCCACCAGCCCCAATGCACGACTGCGCTGAGATCTGCATCGTTGTCCAGAGGCTGTCCTTGCACGGAGTCGGCAGTGGTATTGTTCAGTTGTAAGGTCGGAGCAGCATTCCACTCGCTGAGATCGCCGTCGAGAGTACGTGCGCCCACGGCAAAAGCTTCGAGTGTGGGTTGCTGGCGGTCGAACTGGAAGAGTACCAGCTCGCCAAAACCAGCAGGATCACCATCCAGGCTCTCTCCTGCCCAAATCAGAACGGTATCGTTGTCCTGGGTGGAGGTCTGGGCGGCAGGATTATCCCGGTCGAACAGAGCTACATTTACTCCCAGCTTACGCAAATCGCAAATGCTCAAAATTGGCACCAACCGCGCTGGCGGGGAGAGAGGCTTCAATATCGTAGCCATCCGGCAGCAAACGAACTGCGTATTGCCAAGTGGGAGGCGGCGCTTGCCCGTTCACCAAGAGGCTACCATCAGCACCGAATAGCATGGTGACATCATCGGCGCCGATCACGCCGTCTTGCAGGCCATCCAGGGCCAGACCGACTTGATCAAGATGATTGGTTGCAGTGAGCACATCATTGTCGTCGATATGGATGCCGAAGTAGAGGTTGTTATCATCCCAGCGTACACGTACATCCGCATTAAGATCGCTTATCTCGGGCTCTTGACCGGTAATGAGATCGGCGTCACTGGCGTTGATGCTGCGCTGATAAGTTGCCGACCACTCAGCTAAGGAACCATCGACGCTCGATACCCCCTGCGGACTGGCAATCAGGCGACGATCGGCCTGAGCAAAACGTAAAATCGTCTGGCCATCGCCAGCGGCATAAACGAGGGTACGGTCGAAAGCATCCACGCTCCAGAGATCTCCGGCTGCAGGGACATCGAGCACCGTCCAGGTAACACCATCTTCAATCGCGGCCAGGAAGCCATCTCGCCCAACCGCCCAACCGGTATTTTCATCCACCATCTCGATACTATAAATCAAGCTATTGACACCGGTGAACCGATAGTCTTCCCAGGTGAAGCCGCCATCCTCGCTGTGCAAAATTCCTGCTTCAACGCAAGGATGGGTGTCATCTTCATGGGCCCAGGCACCAGGGCGATAACAACCAGCGTACCAGATATTATCGAGGGCACCATTGTTATCGACATCATAGGCATCAATCGAGTGCAAGAACCAGCCACTGTATTCGGTAGGCAACGGAGGGCGGTGCCCCCAGGTTTGACCACCATCCAGGGTGTAGCGAGGGCCAGCCGATGTTTTTAGAATGGCGGCCACACCCACATTCTCGTTGATCATATCGAGATCGACACCTGTCGTACGGATGACAGGTTGGGATTCAGTCCAAAATTGATTATTGGTCGTGTAGAAATAGTGGTGAGTGCCGGTGGTTACTCCCTTTTTATCGGTCGTGCGATTCACATCGTACAAAAATCCACCGTAGCTCGGTGTCCATTCCCGGCGCCAGGTGGCACCACCATCGAGGGTGTGCACCATCAGGGCCCCGCGTCCCACAGCATGACAGTCGTTGGGATTGCCCGGGGCACAATCGATAGCCATGAGCCAGGACCCGAGAGTCTCGGCCGTGACCGCGATTTCAGGATTATCGCGGAATTCCTGGGCGAGTTCACGCCAGGTATTACCGCCATCTTCAGTTTTCAGGGCAACGACATGATCGCCTACAGCATAGGCCACCTTGTCGCTGGCAGCTTTGATACTAAAGAAGCGGGGATAATGCCCGCCGATCACATGCTCCCAGTTGATGCCATTGCGCGTGCGCCACATAAACCAGCTGGGAAGCTGCGTAGGACCACCCCAATTGCCGTCGTTTTCAGCAATGACCGATCCTGCCGCCCACACATGTTCCGTATCACCGACGCCTAAAGCAAAGAGGTCCCAACCATCACTGGCACTGCTCAACTTCCAGGTGGCGCCACCATCAGCGGTGCGCCCGACACGTCCATTGGGGCCGGCAACCCAGCCGATCTGGTCTTGACCAAAGGCAAATTCGATCTCGGTGAGGGCGACACCAACATTGGCTTGTACCGCCCAGGTTGCGCCGGAGTCGCTGCTGTGATACACACGACCATCACTCCCTACAGCCCAGAAATGATCGCCGGATACGGCAATATCTTCCAACTGGGTGCTGGTTGGAATCAGTCCTGCGACAGGAGTCCAAGTGGTGCCGGCATCGGATGTGGTCAAGAGCACGCCATTGGCGCCGGCGGCAGCACCGTGCAATCCATCATCAGCCATGGCGATAGCACGCAAAGCGGTACTCACACCGCTGGCTTGTTGTGTCCAGGTATCACCACCATCGGCCGTCTGCCAGATTTCCCCACCATCGCCCACGACCCAGCCGTGGGAACTATCGACAAAGGCCACGCCATAGAGGTGATTGGCCAGACCTGTGGCTAATTGCCGCCAAGAGGCTCCCCCATCTTTCGAGCCGATTACCAGACCTTCGGCGCCGACCGCCCACATGCGTCCCCCCACTATCGCCAGGGCATTGAGGTCCTGGTTGGGGAAAGGTGCCTGGTAATGCCAGGTTTCGCCACCATTGCTGCTGTTGATGATCATACCACTGGTGCCCACACCCACGATAGTCTGGGCGTCAATCCCGACCAGGGCCTGGACAGCACCATCACCGCGCCATACCGGCTGCCAGGAGCCTTGCGCGGCCGGGGCAGCCGGGGCAAGGGTCGTCTCAGTCGTTGGGGTGTTAAGACCATAGCTGGCCGACAACGGTACGGCCAGAAGCATAAGCATTATCAGAAAGAAGCGAAAGCGGTTTCGTCGTATCACAAGATTCTCTCCAGGTTAGATTTTTAGGATAAGTGGTCGAAAGGGTAGCAGAAGGAACAGGGATGCGCAAGACCAAACTCCTCCCAGAACGCCAAAAAGGGCCGATCTAGCTGCTTTTTGGGTTTAAGTTACAATACTGTCATCTTTGTAACGCCACAGTTGATCTTACCACCCCGTGATTGCGGGGGTAGCATAGTCGCACATTCCCGTATCCCTTCCCCCACGGGCGAGCAAATCCCACCTCGACGCTGCCTTGACCCAACTGTCTTTCCTGGTGTCACGCTTTTTCCCATAAAGAGCCTGTTACGGAATTCCTCGCCCCTGCCAATATCCCTTCACCACACTCTTCCGTCTCCCGTCTTCCGTATCCCTCCCCATGCCAGCGAGC
>JAADFV010000071.1 GCA_013152695.1 Chloroflexota bacterium
GGTGAGGGCGCCTGGTATTGCGCCGCATGACGGATGCGGCTGACGCCCGGTACGTGATGGTGAGGCGGACGTCGGTGGTGGGAGGCCTCCCCGCGTCCATCGCATCCGTGACGCGATGAACTTACCGCGCGACACGACAAAGCCGGGTTCAGCCGGCGCTGTTTCGTAGCCCTACGGTTCACCGTTGGGCGTTCGGCGCTGACACAACAAGCTTGTTGCGTGCAACCCACCCGCGTCCATCGCATCCGAATTGCGATGAAGGCGGCAGCGTAAGTTTCTGTTTTTATATTTAGCGACCAGCAACTATCGACTTTTTTTGGAGGAGCAGTTGCTGGTATGCAATTTCATATAAATGCGTTATGTGCTGCCAGTCATATCTCTCTTCCACAAGCTGGCGAGCATTCTTTGCTAACAAGCGTCGATGATTCTCGTTTACCAATAGATTTTCGATCTGGGAGACGAAATCTGCAGCGGTTTCGGCGGCCAGCAGGTGTACACCCGGTTCGACCTCCAGACCTTCATATCCCACCCCTGTACTGACCACAGGCAGCCCCGAAGCAAAGGCCTCGAGTATTTTCAGACGGGTACCCGAGCCGGCGCGTAAGGGCACAAGGGCGATATCAGCCTCACGATAGACTGCTGCCAGTTCAGGAAGACGGCCGCTGAGTGTCACTCCTGGCTGCATGCAGGCGCGTACGCGGGGATGATCGAGATTGACCAGGGTCAGTTGTAGCTGAGGATAGCGCCGGTGTAGTACCGGCCAGATCTCGGTGAGGAGCCAGCAGGCCGCATCGAGATTAGGTTCGTGGGTGGGGGAGCCCACAAAGATGAGTCGACGAGGGCGGGATCGTGTTTCCTTAAAGGGCAGCGCCTCCGTATCGACGCCGTTAGGCAATATCACGATATTGGCGTTGTCAGCACGCTGGCGGATGATGGTGGCATCAGCCTGCGACATGGCAGCCACACTGTCGCAGGCGGCGTAAATGGAACGCTCATAGCGTTGCCAGAGGCGGGCTTGCCGCTGGAGATAGCGCTGCTTATGGCCCTGTTGTACTGTAGCGCGACGCGCCAAAGCCACACTAAAGATGTCGTGGGTAATGAGGATGTTTGGAAGGCGAGGATGGCTGAGCGCGTATTGTGCCAGGTAAGGCCATTCCACCTGGATCAAATCAAAGGGTTGTTGCGCTAATGTTTCCGCCAACAGCCGATACATGGTAGGCTGGTTCCAGATCGCTACATCATCCGGCCATTGGCGCAGCTTTCCCCACAGCCTGCGCCCCGCCACTCCTGGCAGTTGTACATTGGGGCGGAGGCGAACGAAAGGTACGGCAACAACCTTGAGAGGAAGTGCCTTTGCCAATTGTTCCAGCCCCTCGCGTCCTTCGCTATCTCGCCAGAAGCTGAGCACGGTAATTTCATGGCGCGGTGCCAGTCGCCGGAGCACCTGGTACATGCGCTGACGTCCGCCGCTAAAAATGGGAAGCGGCGATGTCGGTAGCAGAACGAGGATGCGCAAAGATGAAATGGTCATCGCCGCACTCTCGAAATTTGCTGGCACGGGTTTTGCCTTATTGAGAGGCCCCACGAAAGGCAGCGTTCACCATCTCTTGTGCCTCGGCCTGGATCTGGCGGAGATGCTCCGGGCCTTTGAAGCTTTCGGCGTAGATTTTGTAGATAGCCTCGGTGCCTGAAGGACGGGCTGCAAACCAGCCATTTTCTGCCACAATTTTGAGGCCACCGATGGGGGCGTTGTTGCCCGGAGCCCTCGTCAGTTTGGCGATAATCGCTTCGCCCGCTAGAGTTTTGGCCGTGACCTGCTCGGGAGATAGGTTTTTGAGGATGGCTTTTTGTTCAGGTGAGGCTGGAGCGTCTATGCGTTCGTACACAGGACTACCAAACTGTTTTTCCAAATCCTGATAAAGCTCTCCCGGATCTCGTCCTGTCTGCGCCATGATCTCGGCCGCTAACAGGTCCATGATAAAACCGTCTTTGTCTGTCGTCCAAACCGAGCCATTGCGGCGCAAGAAACTGGCTCCGGCGCTCTCTTCGCCCCCAAAGCCGTACGCACCCGTGAGCAGGCCTTCGACGAACCATTTGAATCCGACCGGAACTTCAGAAAGTGTACGGCCCAAATATCGTGCTACACGATCGATCATCGAGCTGGAGACCAAGGTTTTACCCACTGCAGCGTCCTTGCTCCATTGAGGGCGCTGCTGAAAAAGATACATGATCGCTACTGCCAAATAGTGGTTGGGATTCATCAATCCTGCACTGCGGGTGACAATGCCATGCCGGTCGTAGTCTGGATCATTGCCAAAAGCGACGTCGAATTGATCTTTAAGGCTGATAAGGCCGGCCATGGCGTAGGGAGAAGAGCAATCCATGCGGATCTTGCCGTCTCTGTCCACGGTCATAAAACTGAATGTCGGATCGACATTTGGGTTGACCACCTCGATATCGAGTCCGTAAAATTCGGCGAGGGGGCGCCAATATCCCACACCGGCTCC
The DNA here is from genome assembly GCA_013152695.1 of Chloroflexota bacterium. The sequence goes on from JAADFV010000071.1 coordinate 2,508, forward strand.
ACCCAGGGGGTCGACTCCTAGCTTGAGATTAGCAGCGCGTATCATGGCCATATCGACCACATTTTGCAGATCCCAGACGTAGGGCATGATAAAATCGATGGTATGTGTCGTATCCACCCGCAGAGCACGTTCGTAGGGTATCCGTTTTACATGCTGCAGGCCTTCTCGTAACAAGGTGTTGGCACGTTCTTGGATCCAGGTCGTTGTGGCAGTGTCTGCTGGTCCGCCATTGGGGGGATTGTACTTGAAGCCGCCATCTTCCGGTGGGTTGTGTGAGGGTGTAATCACAATGCCATCAGCACGGACGTTTTTCTTTCCCCAGTTGAAGGTGAGGATGGCGTGGGAAATGACGGGTGTAGGGGTGTAACCGCCATCCATGGCGATCATAACATCGACGCCATTGGCCGCCAGAACCTCGAGCGCGGTCATTTGCGCCGGTTCGGAAAGGGCATGGGTGTCCATCCCCATGAAGAGCGGGCCATCAATCCCTTGCCCGGCACGGTATTCGCAGATAGCCTGACTGATGGCGAGAATGTGATCTTCGTTGAAGCTGTGGCTAAGCGAGGAGCCCCGATGGCCGGAAGTACCGAACGCGACCTGCTGGCCGGGTTCATTCACATCAGGATGGAGGGTGTAGTAAGCCGAGACCAGACGGGGAATATTGGGGAGCAGTTCTTTGGGAGCGGGTTTGCCGGCAAGAGGATGTAGGGACATGTTTTAAGCGATGGAGCACAATACATAAAGCCGATATTCTTGAATTGTAGTATACGCCAAGATCGAAAGGAAAGGCAACGCCTGTGTCAGTAGTATCCTACACCCGAAGTTCGGGGGCCATCATAAGCTCAGTTTATTTTGGTTTTTCTGGTTTGCCGCTATAATGACGGAGCATCATTTCGAACACCCTTTTGCAAGGAAAAAGATATGAAAAAATATGCCGCCGTAGTATTAGCCGGCTATTCACCTGAAAAACCAGATATTTTAGCTCAGGCGCGAGGAACACAGCGCAAGGTACTATTGAGCGTAGCAGGCAAGCGTATGATCGACTGGACTCTCGATGCATTACGCCAAAGTCAACGTGTAGGTGCTATCATTGTCGTAGGTGTCGATCCCAAAGAAGGTGTAGATTTGGGGCCCGATATACACTATGTGGCTAACCAAAACGGCCATTTTGATAATGTCCTGGCAGGCATTAGTGCTGCTCAAGCACTGCAGCCAGAAAATGATTTCGTCCTTCTTGTCTCTGCCGACATCCCTCTCCTAAGGTCCAGAACGGTAGATTGGTTTGTTCAACGCTGTGAGTCTTTGTCTGGAGACGTATTCTATTCGCTGGTGGAACAATCGGTGATGGAATCACAGTTCCCGGGAGCGGGACGTTCGTACATTCCTCTCAAGGAAGGGAAGTTTTGCGGGGGAGATCTCTTTTTCGTGCGGGCATCGGTTGCCCACAATAGCGAAACATTGGTACGTGAGTTACTGGCACGGCGCAAAAGTGGCTTTCAGCAGATTCGTCTCGCCGGTTTCAAAGTCGTCCTAAAATTCATTTTCCATCAGCTTTCGATCCAAGATTTAGAAAAGGTAGGTTCGCGCTTGTTGCAATGCGAGGGCCGCGGTGTTCCATCACCCTACGCCGATCTTGCCATGGATGTGGACAAACTCCATCAGCTCACCCTGGCACAAAAGTATCTGGCAGAAAGGATCATCACATGAGAACATTCATTCGCCAGCTCGAGGCCAGGGATCAATACTGGAGTGGCCGGCTACGCGTGGATGATAAGCCTTTTTGGAAAGGGGTGGCCTCCGTAGCTGCTCATTTTGGCGATGGCCCGATCTGGCTCGTGCTGTGGATTGCCGGCGCCTTGTACTTTTCGTCGCCCAGGCGCGAGCATATATTACTTTGGCTGTTCACTTCTATTCTCGCCGCGATTATCACCTACACTATCAAATTTACGCTCAAACGTCCCCGTCCCAGCGAAATTAACGGCTTTTACAGCAAAAGTTATGATCGTCATGCGTTTCCCAGCGGACATGCCACACGTATGGGTACTTTGCCCGTCTTCGGCGCCTGGATATTTCCCCAGTTTGCGATCGTATTTTGGCTTGTTTCCCTGTCCTGTATCCTGGCGCGAGTAGCGCTGGGTATCCATTTTCTGGGCGATGTCATTGTGGGGTGGATGATTGGTTTTATAGTGGGTTTAGGCATACTTGCCTTGTTTAACCTGGTCATTTAAACTACTCCTTCCCTCAGATAATGCACAAATAATAAACACCTATCGCTCTTGTCCACTTGTGGGCAAGATAGGTAACGTATACAATAGGAGAAGCATCTCACTTAGTGGAGAGCACTGTGGCTTCCCTTAATCTTACGAAGATAAAACAAAATACTCACCCATAAGGAAGAAAAAAATGAGCCAAGACACCCTCACTGTCATTGATAATCGTACAGGGAAAACATACGAACTGCCGATTTCGGATGGCACAGTTCGAACGATGGATTTACGCCAAATCAAGGTTAGCGAAGATGATTTCGGCTTGATGGGATATGATCCTGCTTTCAAGAATACTGCTTCTACCCGCAGTAAGATTACCTATATCGATGGTGAAAAAGGAATCTTACGCTATCGTGGTTATCCCATTGAGCAACTGGCAGAAAATGCCAACTACCTTGAGGTTGCCTATCTCGTCCTCTATGGCGAGTTACCGACGCAGGAGCAATACGATAAGTGGGAATATGACATTGTTCACCATACCCTGGTCCATGAAAATCTGCGTACCTTTTTAGAGGGCTTTCGTTACGATGCCCACCCCATGGGGATGCTGATTGGTTCTGTTGCCGCCCTTTCCACCTTCTATCCCGGCGCCAAGAATGTATTCGATCAGGAATCGGTGGAATTGCAAACTCGACGGCTGGTGGCCAAAATGCCCACAGTAGCGGCCTTTGCCTACCGCCATTCCATGGGGCTTCCATACGCTTATCCCGATAATGACCTCAGCTATGTCGGTAACTTCTTGAATATGATGTTCAAGATGACTGAGCTGAAATACACACCAAATCCGATCGTGGAGCGGGCCCTGGAGATTCTCTGGATTTTGCACATCGATCATGAGCAAAACTGCTCGACCACGACGATGCGTGGTATCGGCAGCTCGCAGGCAGACCCCTATGTGGCGGTGGCAGGAGCGGCAGCAGCCCTCTCCGGTCCTCTCCATGGCGGCGCCAATGAACGCGTCTTAGGCATGCTTGCCCGAATCGGAAGCGTCGAAAATATCCCCGAGTACCTGAAGCGTGTTGAAGCAGGTGAAGAACGGCTTATGGGCTTCGGACACCGTGTCTACAAGAACTACGATCCTCGCGCCCGCATTATCAAAGACTTTGCTCACGATCTTTTCGAGGTTACGGGGCGTAATCCTATGCTTGATATCGCCCTCGAGCTCGAAAAACGAGCCCTGAACGAAAAATACTTCGCCGACCGCAAGCTCTACCCCAACGTCGACTTTTACAGCGGTATCATCTACCAGGCCCTGAACATCCCCACCGAGATGTTTACCGTCATGTTTGCCATTCCGCGTACGGTTGGCTGGCTGGCACAATGGCGTGAGATGTTAAGCGATCCAGAGCAAAAGATTTCACGCCCTCGCCAGATTTATGATGGCATAATTCTGCGCGATTTCGTGCCCATGTCCGAGCGAGGCTAGTACCAAACGACCCCTTGATAATCGGAGACGGAGGACCGCGGACGAACACGGATTGGCTTTGGTTTTCATTGACCGTGGTGCTGCTCTTCTAGCATGACAGTCCCCTTACACAGCAGCGTCCTCTGGAGGGCGCTGCTTTTTATTGAACTACCCAAAGCTCTCTAACCATACTTCTGCCAGAATCCCCCCTCCTTTCTACTCATACTCATTTCCAAACACCTTCCCGCCCCAAGCTATAGGAAGATAACTATGTCCCCAGAATACCTCAACTTACGCGACACCCGCACCTCAAAAACATATGATCTGGCTATTTCAGACGGAGCCATCAAGGCTACCGATCTACGTCAGATTAAAAAAGATCAGCAAAACTACGGTCTGCTCAGCTATGATCCCGCCTTGCGAAATACTGCCATCTGTCGCAGTAGCATTACCGAAGTCGACGGGAATGAGGGGACCATGACCTATCGTGGCTATCCCGTTGCTCAGCTTGCCCGTAGTGCACCATTTTTAGAAGTGGCCTACCTCTTGATTTACGGCGAACTGCCGACCAGTAGCGAACTACAACAATGGCGCCAGGCAATCATGGCCGAAAGCCTTGTCCACGAAAGTGTGCAGCGCTTTTTACGCGGTTTTCGCTACGATGCCCAACCTATGGGAGTCCTGGCGGCAACCATCGCCGCCATGTCGACTGCCTACGAGGATGCACGCGACATCGATGAAGAGGCTGTCGATCGGCACACGAAGCGACTCATTGCCAAAGTACCCACGCTTGCCGCTTTTGCCTTCCGGCGTTCTTCTGGCTTGCCTTATGTCTATCCCGACACGGAGTTATCATACACGGGCAACTTCTTGAACATGCTCTTCAAGATGACCGAGCTTAAATACACGCCTGATCCGCTGATCGAGCGCGTTCTCAATGCGCTCTTCATTCTCCACGCCGACCATGCTCAGAATTGCTCCACAACCACGATGCGTGTGGTGGGAAGCTCTCTCACCGATCCCTACACCGCTGTTTCTGCGGCTGCGACTGCCTTATACGGGCAGCGGCATGGTGGTGCGGGCGAGACAGTCCTGCAGATGCTCCAGGAAATCGGAAGCCCCGATCGTATTCCCGACCTGATTGCCGCCGTGAAACGGGGTGAGAGACGCCTGATTGGCTTCGGACATCGTGCTTATAAAAAATACGATCCTCGTGCGCTCTTGATAAAAGATCTGGCAATGGACATCATTGCTAAAAATGGAGGTGATCCCTTACTTGATGTTGCCCTTGCTCTCGAAGAGCAGGCTCTGGCCGATTCCTATTTTATCGAGCGCTCCTTGTATCCCAATGTCGATTTTTACAGCGGCCTTGTTTATCAGGCCTTGGGTCTGCCACCCAGCATGTTCACAGTGATGTTCGCTATCCCTCGTACCGTGGGATGGCTGGCCCATTGGCGTGAGAAGCTTCAGGACCCCGACCAGCGCATCGCCCGTCCCCGCCAAATCTATGTGGGCCCCGGCCAGCGTGATTATGTCCCCTTGGCCCAGCGTGAAGCTGCCTCTGCTCCTACCCCGCCCCCGCCCTCGGTTCCCGAAGGTGCCCTTATTGCCAGTCTCCCCTCCCGCAATCAGACATACGAACTGACAATTTCAGAAGGCGCTGTTCGTGCCCCAGAATGGAGTCAGATCAAATTGGAGGACAAGGAGGAAGGGTTGGTGGTATACGATTCTTCCTTGCTTAATACTGCCACCTGCCGCAGCAGCATCACCTACATCGATGGCGAAAAGGGAATTTTGCGTTACCGTGGCTATCCCATCGAACAACTTATCGAACAATCAACTTTTCTCGAAACGGCTTACTTGCTGATTTACGGAGAACTACCTGATCAGGCACAATACGAGCGCTGGACAAACGAGGTCTTGGGGCAAAGCCTGGTGCATGATAAAATTCGCTATTTTTTGGATGGATTCCAGTATGATGCTCATCCCATGGGGATTCTCATCGGCGCCGTATCCGGGGCTTTCCACCTTTTTCCCTGAATCAAGACGGGTAACTGATCCTGATATTGTCGAAATACAGATACGCCGTCTCATCGCAAAGATGCCCACAATCGCTGCCTTTGCCTATCGTCATGCCCAAGGGCTACCCTACGTTTATCCCAATCCCCAACTCGGTTACACGGGCAACTTTTTGTCCATGATGTTCAATTATGCCCAGGCTGCCAAAGCTCCTGATCCCACGCTAGAACGTGCCCTTGACAAGCTTTTCATTTTGCAAGCCGATCATGGGCAGGCGACTTCGACTACGGCGATGCGCATCGTCGGCAGCGCCTTGGCCGATCCTTACAGCTCGGTAGCAGCGGCCGCTGCAGCTCTACATGGCCCTCGCCATGGCGGTGCCGCCGAAATGGCCTTGAACACCTTCGCCCAGATTGGCGATATCAAAAACGTACCGCAGTTTATCGAGCAGGTCAAGCAGGGAAAACAACTGTTGATGGGCTTCGGCCACCGGGTCTACAAAAGCTATGATCCCCGTGCCGCCGCCATTAAAGATATTGCCCACGATGTCTTTGCCGTCACCGGCCACAATCCCCTCATCGATATTGCCCTGGAATTGGAACGTATCGCCTTGGAAGACGATTACTTCATCGAGCGTCGTCTATACCCAAACATCGATTTTTACACCGGCTGTATTTATCAGGCGATTGGCATCCCCCAAACGATGTTTTCCGTCCTATTTGCAATCCCCCGCACTGCTGGCTGGCTGGCGCAATGGCGAGAAATGCTACAGGACCCTGAGCAGGATATTGTGCATCCTAAGCAGCTCTACGAAGGTCCGGCAGAGCGTTCCTACATTCCTCTCGACCAGCGCTGATCTTCTGACCCCCTAGCCGAACCTTATGAACCGCAAACGCCTTATTCTTGGCTCGTTCCTTTTGCTCCTGCTGCTGGTTGGCAGCGGTGCAAAATACGTGTGGCATCGTTTCAGCCGCCCTTCTCCCCTGCAAAGTCCGATCTCGCGGGATGTGAAACCCTATCGTTTCGATATGGTGGGTTATGAGCTAAACGCGATTGGGACTGAATTCGTCGCCTCTCTGAGTCGCCCCGGCAGCCGCCTCACTCCTTCCCAGCGGATACGTTTGGTGGAGCAATATCAGCAACGCGCCCAGGAAATCGGACAATTAGAGGCGGAAGTGGAACGCATTTATGCAGACCCCACCGTTCCTGATCCCAAACAGGCCAGTGCCCCCCTACGCCGGCGTTTGCAAGAATTACGACAACAACAGAAGGAGATTCGCCTCACAGTCGAGGCGATTCTCCAGCGTCAGTTACGTGACAAATTGGCAGAAGAGGGCCTTACCACCCTGGGTGTGGTTTGGCCCCCTCCTCGTTTCAACTTCAGTGAACCTCCCAATTATCTCATCGTATCGCCTCGTGATCGCATCGAACTGGAAGTTGGCGTCTATCTGGAACCGGCCCTCGATCTCAACACCATTGATCAGATCGAAACAGAAATCGCCAGCCGCTATGATCGTTCCACCCTGATCGAAGAACTGGGTGGGCTGGGAGTGTGGCCGACGATGGTCTTGGACCGTGCTTCTTTGCCCTGGATTCTGAGCACGATTGCCCATGAGTGGGTGCACAATTATCTCGCTTTCCATCCTTTGGGCTGGCACATCACCGATAACGATGAGATGAACACAATCAATGAAACGGTGGCCACCATTGTCGGTAACGAAATTGGAAACAAGCTGGCGCACGAGCTCTATGGTATTCCCCTCCCTCCCCCAAATCCACCTAACGACGAAGAATCCCTACCACCTCCGGATCCCAACCGCTTTGATTTTCGCATAGAGATGCGACGTACCCGCTTGCACGTAGACGAATTGCTCGCCGAAGGCAAGGTGGAAGAGGCAGAGGCCTACATGGAAGCCCGTCGCCGTGAATTTGTGGATCACGGCTACTATTTGCGTAAACTGAATCAGGCTTACTTTGCTTTTCACGGTGCCTATGCCACTCAGCCTGCTGCTTCCAATCCCATTGGTCCCAAACTACAAAAATTACGTACCTACACGCCCGATCTGGCGACATTCATGCATGCCGTACAGGGTATCCGTCGTGCCGAGGAATTGGATAAAATCTTGGCTCAATGGCAGAAACGTTACGAACACGAGCAATCGGCCCAAGCCCAACCGGCCTTTGCCCCCGCCTTCTAGAGACTGTATCAATTTAGTCGGTGCGGACCAAGTACGTCGCACCTGCCGAGGTGCGATGCACTTTAATCAACGAAATTTCCACGCACCACCGACCAAACGGATACAGTCTCCGCCTTTTAATCTGACTTGACACATTCCTCACTCTATGCCATAATCGCCTCAAATCGTGACAGATATGTCACGCC
>JAADFV010000072.1 GCA_013152695.1 Chloroflexota bacterium
CAAGAGGTGACGGTCGAGGGGCAGATCGTGAGAACTTATGATACGGGAAAAGTAACGTTCGCCAATTTCATAGAAGACTGGGAAGGCAGTCTTAGTTTAGTTATTTTTGTTTCTGATTATGCCAAGTTCCCTCAAGCTCCAGCTCAACTTTTGTTGCACCGCTATGTGCGCGTACAGGGACGGGTCAAGGAGTATCAGGGCGCGCCGGAAATTGTGATCGAGTCACCGGCGCAGATTACTCTTCTTACCGCCCCCGCCACCGAACTCACGCCCACTGTCATCCCTACCCCCGCCGGCATCATCGCCTGGGATCAGGCCGGTCATTACATCGGCCAGACTATCACCGTCGCCGGCCTGATCGTCAGCACTTATGACACGGGGAATATCACTTTTCTCGATTTTACTTCCGATCATGATGCCTTTGTCGCTGTGATCTTTGCCGAAGATTACAATCAGTTTCCTCGCCTTCCAGCCAAACTGTACGAAGGAAAACAAGTATGGATCACAGGCAAAATAACCACCTACAAGGGTAAACCGGAGATCATCATTCATTCACCCGAGCAGGTGGAAATCTTTGATTGAGTGCAGACAGAAAAATCTGTATGGTTTGCTGCCGGTGTATCTAGTCGTCGACAGCAACAGTTTCGGCAATGAGGGTCGATTCGGGCAAGCGCCAGCTGAGGAGCAAAGCCAGCGTCATCAACAAAATCATCGCCAGCAGAGGTGAGGTCATAGAGCCGGTGGTGGGAGATTTGAACATGTCCATCGCCACAATAAAGAGAATACCGGATATCTGGCCCATGAGGAGAAGGAGACCATTCGAAGTACCCTCAGGCGCCGGAAAAGTGATTTCGGCCCCGTACTGGAAGCCAAGAGGGCCGGCGCTAAGCAAAAAGAAGCCCAAAATGACGGCGGAGAGGAGGAGAAGACCATAACTCGTCGCATAAGTGAGACCGATCAAGCCCACAACTGCTCCAGCCAGGGCCAGCATGATGAATGGAATCCGTTTATGAAAACGGTCAGAAAGTGCCGGAGTGACGATGGCACCGGCCACGCCAGCGATAATCATCAGCCCTCCGATCATTCCCGCCTGTGTAATGGTAAAACCGCGTGGACGCACAACATCCTCGATCCAGGTGGTCACAGCATTGAATACACCCAGTCCGATAAAAAAGATGAGCAAAAGCAGTAAGAAGTCTTTTTGCCGTAAAATCTGACGAAAACCGTCGAAAACCAAAGAGCGTTCATCCTGATCCGGGGGACAGGGTGGTGTGGGTGGGCGTTCCTTCACCACCAAAAAGAAAATACCAGCACCGACAAGGGCTGCCACGCCGTAGAGGAGAAGCATGCCCTCCAAACCAAAACGAAGCGTAAGCACAGGAGTAAGGGCCAGGCCGGTCAAGATACCCAAATAAATGGCTAAAGTACCCAGTCCTGCGGCCGTGGCCCGCTCATCCAAGGGGAACCAGCGCGCTGCCACGGTTGTGATGGCATTGAGAATGAAGGGTTGGCCGATGGCGATGCCAATTTGCGCAACTAACACCAGCGTGTAATCGGCCGCTACCAGGCCACGCATAAGGCCAAATACACCTGTGAGCACAGCACCGATACCCACGGCGACGCGTAGACCATACACATCGATGACCCAGGAAGCGGGAATGGCAACGATGATATAAATAATCAAAAAACTCATGGAGAGGAGTCCGATGGCCAGATCGGAAACACCGTAAAATTGCACTGCGCTACTGGTGATGGCAGCAAAGGTAATCCATAAAAGCTGGTTGATGGCTACCGCCAACATGAAACCCAAAAGGACAACCCAACGATAGCCATACACCTTGTATGACGAGGCTTCCATGATAATGTCTCCTTGTGTGTGGAAAAGTCAACAATGAATAGAATCTAAAAAGTGATTATCAAACTTCTCGTCCCATTTTGCAAACAGTTTACTGCTTCCCCGACAATTGTGAATTTGACGTTACTGTATTAGCTCCACAGACAAGCGCCATCCCTCCCCACTAACTCCAGGCTATCATTTCAAAAACTGAGCACCCCCGGCAGGATTCGAACCTGCGACCTTAGGATTAGAAGTCCTCTGCTCTATCCACTGAGCTACGGGGGCGTAACAAACTGATTGTAATTGGGGAAAAGCCGGCTGTCAAAGCTGGGAAGGAGGGTGGAAAGAATCCATATCTTCGCTGATGTAGACCGAGAGGCAAGAATGTCGCTACTCGGCGGCGCTGGCCCGTACAGCATTGTAATCATCCCAATCCTCGGCGATAAACTCCACGAGAACATCTTTAAAGGCCTGAGGTCGTTCCACCATAGGGCTGTGTCCCACCCCGCGGAAGACCTCGAGGTTGCTGGCGCCCGGGATGGAAAGCAGAGTAAGCCTCGCCTCCTCGTCACTCAGCATGATATCCTCGTCACCGCGCAACAGCAACACGGGGAGGGTAAGCTCTCGCAGTTGCTGGCCGGGGCGCCAGAGATCGAGGCCACGAGCAATGGCGACAAGCGCCATGGGCTCGATTTCTGCCAGATCTGCAGCAAACTGTGCCCACAGCTTGGAATCAGGATCAAGGCTGGGGAGACTGGCCTGGAGGGCCTGGCGCCGGAGTTTCTCATCGCCAGGAAGGCGTTCGAGAAGAGGGTAAGCCTCGGGCGGCGTACTGACCCCCGCCGTCGGTACCGGCCCTACCAGCGTGAGCGAGGCTACGCGATCGGCAAAGGCAAGGGCGTAATTGATGGCTACCGGTGTTGCGGTGCTGTGCGCTACAAGATGCACCCGCTCGAGGGCCAGGGCCTCGACACAGGCATTGAGGTCCTGCATAAGGGCAGGTACACTGTACCGCTCAAGATGATCACAGCGATCAGAGCGTCCGTAACCGAGGGCATCGAGGGCGATACCTTGCCAGTCTGGGGGCAAGGAGTCAAGTACGGGCTGCCACCAAGCGGAGGTACCGAGATTGCCGTGCAGAAAGAGCAATGTAGGCTCATTACCAGGCTTAAGGCGATAAAAAAAACGGCCTCGTGGCGTAGAAAGAAAAGGCATGAGAGCAAGTCAGGAGGTTTCTGGGGGCCAGTATCGACTTAGGAAGCTAAGTAAATGCTGGTTATATGTGGTGGTATTTTCTAAATGAGGGGTATGTCCCACCTTTTCCAAGAGCAGAAAGTGGGATTGGGGAAGTCGCTCGGCAATGGACTGGCTGTGTGAAATAGGAAAGAAAATGTCCTCTTTTCCGTGGATGACGAGGACGGGACACTGCACCTGCGGCAGACAGTCTCCCATGTCCCAGCTGTGAAAGCTGGGATCCAGCCAGCGGTCACGCCAGCGCTGCACCACCTGCTCGGCCTGCTCACCATGATAGCGACGCATCGCCCGCCAAAAACGGGGAGAAGCACCGACAGTAGTACGGAATGCTTCGAAACCTCTATCAAGCCACGCTGGCTCGATCCACATGTGAGGCGCCTCGGCCACAACCGCGGCAATGCGCCGGGGATGTTGGGCAGCCGCAATAAGGCTGATGGTAGCGCCATCACTGTGCCCGACCAAAGCCACTCGCTCCCAACCTAAAACATCCAACAAGGCCACAAGCTCATCCACACCTTCCTGATGATATGTGGCCGACCAACGAGGTAAAGGCTGTGAGCGGCCAAAGCCCTCTCGGTCATAAGCCAGAGTCGTGTAACCGGCTGCCACAAGAGCATCGATCTGGGGACGCCAGTTTTCGTGGCTGGCGGTGGCATGATGCAAGAGCACAACCGCCGGCCCCGCGCCCTCACATTCATAATAAATGGTGTGGTCGAGAACAGTAACAAAAGCCATAGATCAGCGCAAATGCTCGTTCAAAGCCCGGCAAGGATGTCTTTCTCAAATACGCCTGCCGTCATCAAACGACGATGATCGACATCGATGGTGCAGGCAGAGGGAATGACATCGATGTGCGTGGTAGCTTTCCAATCAGCGCCGGTAAGTTGTCCGTAGGGGTTGCCAAAGGCGATGTGCAGTCCCGGATATTTTTCGTCCTGGAGGAGATTTCCCACAAGACGCTTGAGGCCGATATTGGTGCCAATAGCAAATTCTCCCACACGGCGACCGTTGGGATCGCTATCGACATAGCCGACGAGCTCGGAACAGAGCTGGGGATCATCACAACGCACCTCCCTCAGGTAACTATCGTCGATGACAAAGGTGACCGGCTGGGAGAGAAGACCATACCGTTCTGAAAAATAATCACCCAACACATCGGCAACGAGAATACCCTCGATCGAGGCAGGGCAGGTAAAGACTTCTCCTTCCGGCAAATTGCCCCAGTCACCCGCCTTGTGATAGAAACCATGGCTGGGAATCCATTTAAGGTCGGGGGAGAAGCTGGCCTGGATATCGGTACCTTTGGCGTTGGTGACGTGGATGTGTTGTGCTTTTCGTAAAATCTCAGCCACACGTAATGTCAGGTCATGTACTTTCTGGTAATCGACAGCCATGCCCTCTTTCATGAGTTGCTCGGTGATGCCGGGCATGTGTCCATGACGAGGGTTGGAAACTTTTTTCAAGAAACGGGTTAAGGTCATGCGAAAAGGGAGTTCACCGCGCTCGGAGCTGGCGGCGTAAAAGGTAACACTGGGTTGAAACTCGACGATTGCTTGTTTTAGCGTCTCGGGTAAGGTGGTGATAGGACGAGGAGCGAAGTCATCGATGAAGAGTAGGCGGGTGACGGCACCGGTTTCAGAGGATACGGCTGCCAGGGCTCGCCCGATGCGTTCGGTGCTGTATCCGCAAAAAATGAGCACGCGATCGTGGGGTTGCACGGCCATGCAAGTCAGCACGGCAGCGCGAGCGCCAGGGAGGATGTCGGAAAGATCGGCAGGGACAGAAGGGGATGATGTAGTCATGAAGAAAGGTGTCCTATGTAGATTTGGAAAAAGATACGACGCTTTAGCTCAATATCTCGATGGCGAGAGCAACGGCTTCACCTCCGCCCAGGCAGAGGGCAGCAACACCGCGTTCTTTGTCGTGGTTACGCAGAGCGTAAATGAGAGTAGTCAACACACGTGCACCGCTGGCACCCAAGGGATGGCCTAAGGCAATAGCGCCACCGTTGACGTTAAGTTTAGCCCAATCTAGCTTGAGTTCGCGCATGTTTTGCAGAGCTTGGGCGGCGAAAGCTTCATTGATTTCGAAAAGATCGACGTCAGCAATCTGCCAGCCGGCCAGATCCAGAGTGCGGCGAACAGCCAAGGGGGGAGCTGTAAAAATCTTCAGGGGCTCGACCGCGGCGTAGCTGTAGGCGACAATCCGGGCCATGGCAGGAACGCCAAGCTCTCTGGCGTAATCGGCATCTGCCACGACAAGAGCAGCGGCACCATCGGTGATACCGGGAGCATTTCCGGCTGTGACCGAGCCACCGGGCTTGAAGGCTGGCTTGAGACTCGCCAGCTTCTCGAGACTGGGATCACGGCGCACGGGCTCATCGGTCGCTATTACACGCTCCTGGCGTTTTGCAGGCACGGTCACTTCTACGATCTCGGCCCGAAACAGGCCGGCGTCGATGGCAGCAGCGGCACGACGGTGACTTTCGAGAGCAAATTCATCCTGATCCTGGCGGCTGATGCTAAAAGTTTCGGCAATCCACTCGGCGGAAAGGCCCATGTGCTGTTCGTGAAAAGGATCGATCAAGCCATCGTGAACTGTGGCATCCACTAATTGATCATCACCCAAACGATAGCCAAAACGCGCCTTGGCCAGCAGATAAGGCCCCATGCTCATATTTTCCATACCGCCAGCCACATAAAGCCGTCCTTCTCCGGCGCGAATAAAGCTGGCTGCTGTCATCACGGCCTTGAGGCTGGAGCCACAGACCTTGTTAAGCGTGACGGCACCGACGCTCACAGGAATGCCACCGTTGATGCTTGCCTGCCGGGCAGGGGCCTGACCTGTTCCTGCACTGATGACCTGCCCCATGATGACTTCATCCAGTAGGGCCGGATCGATGCCAGCTTGTGTCACGGCGGCTCGAATAGCATGACCACCGAGGAGCGTAGCAGGGGTTTGTTGAAAGGCGCCTCCAAATTTACCGATGGGTGTACGCGCCGCGGAGAGAATGACAGGGGTAGGATACTCAGCCATGATGTAACTCCTCGAAGTACAGGCTAACGATATGATTAGGGGTTAAGGATGAATGGTCTTCTTTAGCAAAGGTGGCGGTGTCACTGGGTCGTCGGACCAGGCATAAGCGTCGAGTAACTTGGTTGCTGCTTGTTCGGCTTCGGCATCGGTACGGGCATGGATTTCGCATAAGGGCTGGCCTTTTTTCACACGGTCACCAATCTTGGCATGAAGAATGATGCCCACCCTGTGATCAATAGGATCGCCTTTTTTAGCACGGCCGCCGCCCAAAAGCACGGTTGTGATGCCAAAAGTGCGAGCATGCACGGCGCTGAGATAGCCCTCACGGGGGGATTCAAGCAAGTAGCGCACGGGCGCTTGAGCCAGTAAGCGGTCGGGATCATCGACGACGCGGGGATCACCCCCCTGTGCCTCGACGAATGCTGCAAATTTGCTTAAGGCGCTGCCATCGGCAAGTTTGGCTTCGGCAAGAGAGCGCCCCTCGGCCAAAGAATCGACGACGTCGCATAATTTCAGGAGATGCGCAGCCTCGCCCAGGATCAATTCATTAAAGTCGGCAGGGCCTTCCCCGCGCAAGGTGGCGATGGCTTCTTTGACCTCGAGCGCATTACCAATGGCATAACCAAGCGGTTGATTCATGTCGGTGACCCGCGCTGCCACTCTGCGCCCGGCCAGCCGGCCTATCGCGACCATCCTCTCCGCCAGGGCAACAGCCGCCTCGAGCGTCTGCATAAAAGCGCCGTTGCCCACTTTCACATCCAAAAGAATAACGTTGGCTCCGGCCGCGATCTTTTTAGACATGACGGAAGATGCGATCAGAGGCAAACTCGGCACGGTGGCAGTGACGTCGCGCAGAGCGTATAATTTTTTATCGGCCGGAGCAAGGTCTGCGGTTTGGCCGGCAATAACGAGGCCGATCTCGCGAATTTGTTGTTTGAATTGGGCGGTGCTCAATTCACCGCTCCAGCCAGGAATCGACTCTAATTTGTCGAGCGTTCCTCCCGAAAAGCCCAGCCCCCGCCCAGACATCTTACCAACAGGCTGGCCCGCAGCCGCAACCAACGGCATCAAAGCCAAGGTAACTTTGTCTCCTACGCCGCCGGTGGAGTGTTTGTCGGCAACCAAAGGGGCGACATCGCTCAGGTCGAGTTGGGTGCCTGAGCGTGCCATGCTAAGTGTAAGTTCCGTGGTCTCAGCTGGCGTCATGCCCTTGAGTAGGACAGCCATACACCAGGCCGCGGCCTGATAATCGGGTATATCCCCCTGTGTATATCCCTGGATGAAGAAATCGATTTCAGCAGCCGTAAGCTCCTCACCATCTCGTTTCTTCGCGATGATATCAACAGCTCTCATAGGCGTGTTTGCTCCGTTGCAAAAATAGGATAAATAGGCGTGTTCAAGTATACGCCATGTTGGGGACTCTGGCCAAAGAATGGGGATTATTGTGGGTGAATGGTTGTGGGAAGAGAGAGTTTGGGAAGAAGGGAGGGATAAGGAATTCCGTCGAAGGAATGTTTTGGAAGTGGGCGTGTCATCAGGAAAAAAAGGTTGATTAGCGAGGTGCCTGCGTGGTAAGTGCTCGCCCGTGGCAAGGAAGATGGAAGATACTTGACAAGACTATTGCCCATCGAGATCGATATGATATTGTGTGATCCATGCTTCTAATGCGGCCAATGCCCGCTGGCTGTATTGGCGATAACGCTCACGCTTGTTACGCACGGGAGGATCGAGGGGAGGCATGAGGCCGAAATTAGCCTTCATGGGCTGAAATTCGGCCGGATCGGCATGGGTCACATAATGGAATACCGCACCGGCCATAGTCTCCCGAGGTAGGGGAACCGGCTCCTGACCCTGTAACAGCCGGGCCATGTTGATGCCCGCCAAGAGCCCTCCCGCCGTGGAGCCTACATAGCCTTCGGAGCCAATAATCTGTCCGGCAAAGAAGAGATCATCTCGCTCGTGCCATTGTAGGGTTGGACGTAAGAGTTTGGGGCTATTGATGAAGGTATTACGATGCATCTGGCCGAGACGTATGAACTCGGCCTCCTCCAGGCCGGG
>JAADFV010000073.1 GCA_013152695.1 Chloroflexota bacterium
GCAGGGGCTGATTGTATCGTCCTCTGTGATACCAATGGCGGTTCGCTTCCCTGGGATATCGAACGTGTGATTGGGGAAGTACGAGCGGCTGGAATCAGTACACCGTTAGGAATTCATGCCCACAATGATGGCGAAGTGGGGGTTGCCAATGCTCTTGCCGCGGTCCGTGCCGGTGTCGTCCATGTCCAGGGAACGATTAACGGCTATGGAGAACGATGTGGTAACAGTAATTTGATTAGCATCATTGCCAACCTGAACCTGAAAATGGGGGCAAATACGCTCACTCCCGAGCAATTACAGCATCTCACAGAAGTGGCCAACTATGTTAGCGAACGCGCCAATCTTCCTCCCGATGACCATGCCCCTTTTGTCGGTAAGAGTGCATTTGCCCACAAAGGCGGCATTCATGTCAATGCCATCCTCAAAAACGTTGATAGCTACCAACATATCGATCCTGCTCTTGTGGGCAACGAGATGCGCATTGTTGTCTCGGATTTATCGGGAAAAGACAATATCGCGGCCAAACGGGAACAATTCAAACTCAAAGGCATTTCGCGCGACCAGGAAAAAGAGGTCTTGCAGCAAAATCAAGCAGCTGGAAAACCAGGGCTATGCTTTCGAAACGGCCGATGCTTCCGTCGAACTCCTGCTGCGCCGTACACGTGCCGATTATAAGCCGCCTTTCGAGATGATCGACTTCACCACCAATGTCGAACATCGCCGTGGTCGCGGACTTTTCTCGGAGGCGACCGTGAAAGTGCGTATTGGTGATACCCTTTATCACGAAGTTGCAGAAGGTAATGGGCCCGTCAATGCTTTGAACCTGGCTTTGCGCAAAGCCCTGGAACGTTTTTACCCGCAACTCAAAGACGTCCATCTCACCGATTACAAGGTACGTATCCTCGACACCCACAGGGCAACTGCTGCTACTACTCGCGTCCTTATCGACTTTCGCGATAGTGAACGGCGTTGGACGACGGTGGGGGCCAGCACCAACATCATCGATGCAAGCTGGCAGGCTTTGGCCGATGGTCTGGAATTTGCCTTGCTCAATAACCAATCCTGAGCAGCTATGAAAAATACCACGCACCCTACGGCTCTTCGTGTCCAAGAGATTGGGCGTGATCTCGGTTTGGAGATTACGGTTGTCGAGTTTAGTGAAAGCACGCGTACCGCCCCCGAAGCGGCGCATGCTGTCGGCTGTCATGTGGGCCAGATCGTTAAATCCCTCGTATTCGTGGTGGCAGGCAAGCCTGTGATCTGCCTGGTGTCGGGAGATAATCGTTTGGATGAACGCAAACTGGCGAGGTGGGCAGGTGTGGGGCGAAAAAAGGTAAAGCGTGCAAACGCCGAAACTGTGCGCCAGGCAACTGGTTTTGCCATCGGCGGTGTCGCTCCCTTTGGCTACCCTCACGCTTTACCCCTTCTCTTCGACCAGGACTTACTGCGGTACGAGGTTGTGTGGGCAGCGGCAGGCACACCTAACACAGTATTTGCCGTGCCTCCACAAGACCTGGCAAAGGCGATCCAGGCGGAAGTGCTGGATCTATGCCAGTCGTCCCCCAATTTGTAAGCAGCGCTCGAGAGAGGTATGATGCGGGGAAACATCCCCACGGCGGGGCTCAGTTCCCACTCTTTCCCGCCCCCTATTTCAAACAAGCACATGACTCTCTCACTCCCACCTTCCAGTGTTCGTCCTGACTACAAAAACGGCAACTTTGCACAACTGCCAGAACTGATCCAAGCGACGCTCAAGCATAAGCCCACTCCCCTTTTGGCTGACCACCTAAACGGCAAGGGCGATGATATCGATACGGTCATCTTCATCCTGGCCGATGCCTTTGGCTGGTCCTTCTTCCAACGCTTTGCCGATCATCCTGCCCTCGAATACTTTCGTCGCCACGGTATTGTCCAGAAACTCACGGCTCAATTCCCCTCGACGACCACTGCCCACATCACCACCTTTGCCACGGGCGTAAGTGTAGGACAGCATGGGCTGTTCGAATGGCAGTACTACGAGCCTGTCATGGACATGATGATCGTCCCCCTCTTGTTTACTTTCTCAGGGGAACGACAGCCCGAATTGTTGCGCAAGACCGGCATCCCGGCCGAACGCATCATGCCTGAGCACACTTATTATCAAACCCTGGCAGCTCAGGGCATTCACTCGACCATCTTCATTCCCGAAGCCTACCTGCAAACATCCTATAATCGTATCATGGGCCGCGGAGCCAAAAGCATCGGCTACCACACCCTCCCCGAAGCTCTGGTCAATCTTCGTACACGAGTAAATCATCGTGGCCCAACCTGCTATTATCTCTATCATCCCCACATCGACAGCATCTGCCATCGCTACGGGCCCGACGCTCCCCAAACCGAGGCAGAAATCGACGCCTTTCTCACACTTTTTGCCCGCCACTTTCTACAAAAACTTCCCGACCGCAAGGGTAAGACCCTCCTCCTCCTTAGTGCTGACCACGGTCAAACCTACGTTGATCCGGCAAAAACTATTTACCTCAACCAAATCCCCGAATTCTCCACACTGCGTCCCTGGCTCAAAACCAACCGTCAAGGTCAACTTATGGCTCCGGGCGGCTCTCCGCGCGACATGTTCCTTTATGTCAAGGAAGACGCCTTGGAAGAAGCACAGGCTTTACTCTCGAAGATACTGAAAGATAGGGCCGATGTTTTTCGCGTAAAAGACCTTATCGATGCCGGTTTCTTCGGAGCGGAGCCGCCCTCGCAAACCTTCCTCGATCGCGTCGGCAACTTACTCATCCTGCCACGTGAGCATGAGACCGTATGGTGGTACGAAAAAGGACGGTTTGAGCAAAAATATTACGGTCATCATGGTGGTCTCAGTGCCGACGAAATGGAGATTCCCTTGCTCGCAAGCGTCTTTTAGTCAGATATCCTCCTATTCTCAACCTATTCTCTCTCTCTCGTTATCCCACTCCCAGGACTCCGATCATGTCTGCTCATCGAACCAACGGTCATTCCACTCGCCCTATGCGTTCCGATATCATCAAAAAAGGGTTAGACAAAGCACCCCACCGCAGTCTTTTACGCGCTACCGGCGTCAAAGAAGAGGACTTCGACAAGCCCTTCATCGCCATCGCCAACAGCTATATCGATATCATCCCCGGCCACGTCCATCTCAATAAATTCGGTGAAATCGTCAAGCAGGCTGTGCGTGAAGCGGGCGGTGTTCCATTCATCTTCAACACCATCGGCGTAGATGATGGCATTGCCATGGGCCATTTTGGTATGAAATACAGTCTACCTAGCCGCGAAATCATCGCCGACAGTGTCGAAACAATGGTGCAGGCACATCAATTCGATGCTTTAATCTGTATCCCCAACTGCGATAAAATCATCCCGGGCATGATCATGGGTGCCCTCCGCTGCAACATCCCCACTATCTTCATTTCGGGTGGGCCCATGTATGCCGGCCACACCAGCGATGGCCAAACTGTCGATCTGATCTCGGTCTTCGAAGCGGTGGGCTCGGTCTCAGCCGGGACGATGGATGAGTCACGCTTACATGAAATTGAGCAAGTGGCATGCCCGACCTGTGGTTCTTGTTCCGGTATGTTTACGGCCAATAGCATGAACTGTCTCAGTGAAGCGCTGGGCATCGCCCTGCCCGGCAATGGCACCGCCATGGCCCTGAGCGAGGAACGGGAAGCACTGGCCCGACAGGCGGCTCGACAGATTATGACCTTGCTGGAAAAGAACATCTGCCTACGTGATATCGTCACGACCGAGGCCCTCGACAATGCCATTGCCCTGGATGTGGCCATGGGCGGCAGCACCAATACCGTACTCCACACCCTGGCCATAGCTTATGAGGCAGGTGTCGATTTTCCTCTTAGTCGTATCGACGAGATCAGCCAACGTACTCCCAACATCTGCAAAGTATCTCCCTCCAGTGCTTATCACATGGAAGATGTGCATAAGGCAGGAGGGATTAGCGCTATTCTCTACGAACTCAGCAAAAAGCCTGGGGCCTTGCATCTCGACCAACCTACCGTAACCGGCCATACTCTGGGCGAGAACATCGCCAACCACCCCACCCAGGACCCGGCCTGCATCCGTCCTTTGGACAACGCCTACAGCGAACAAGGCGGCCTTGCCATTCTCTTTGGCAATCTTGCGCCCGAAGGTTCTGTCGTGAAAACCGCCGGCGTTAAACCTGAGATGATGACACACACCGGTCCAGCCCGCATCTACGAGAGCCAGGACGAAGCGGTCGAAGGTATTCTGGCCGGCGAAGTTCAGGCGGGTGATGTAGTCGTGATCCGCTATGAAGGGCCCAAAGGAGGGCCGGGGATGCAGGAAATGCTCTCGCCAACCAGCTTTATCATGGGGCAAGGCCTGGGCAACAGCGTTGCCCTGATCACCGATGGTCGTTTTAGCGGCGGCACTCGTGGCGCCTGTGTGGGCCATGTCAGCCCCGAAGCAGCAGCAGGTGGCCCCATCGCCTTGATTGAGCCCGGCGACATGATCACCGTGGACATTCCCAATCGCCGTCTGCATCTGCACGTGGATGATGAGGAATTGGCGCGACGAAAAGCCAACTGGCAGCCCCTGGTACGCGAGAATCTACCTCGTTATCTGAGCAAATATGCCAAAATGGTGACCAGCGGTAGCCACGGCGCCGTGTTAGAATGGTAGATTGAAAAAAGGTAAAAAACAAACGGCAACGCTGCTGGGCGTTGCCGTTTTTGCTTCTCTGCATTACACTATTGACTGCATCCTCAATCACAACAATCATCGACCTATGACCAAACGATTTGTACTCGTCGCCGGCAACATCGGTAGCGGTAAAACCTCCCTGACCGAGCGTATTGGCACCCACTTGGGGTGGCAGACCAGCTTCGAATCTGTATCTGATAATCCCTACCTGGCTGACTTTTATAACGACATGGGGCAGTGGTCTTTCCACCTGCAAGTCTTCTTTCTGGGGCATCGCGCCCAACAGCATCTGGCCCTGGCAAACTCACCGCAATCCGCTATTGCCGACCGTAGTATTTACGAAGATGCGCACATCTTTGTGCGAGCCTTGCATCATTTAGGCAATCTCAGCGAACGCGACATGTTGGCCTATCGCCAGGTTTATACGCTGATCACGGCCAATCTTCCACGCCCGGATCTCCTTCTATTCCTCAAAGCACCTGTCCCTGTGCTCATGGAACGTATTCGCCGGCGAGGCCGGGATATCGAAAGTGGTATTAGCAGCGACTATCTCAATCTACTCGCTTCCTTTTACGAAGAATGGATCGATTCCTTCGATCTCTGTCCCGTCCTCACCATTCCTTCTGAATCCCTCGACTTTGTTCATAAACCGCATCACCTCGACATCGTAATCGAGCGCATGCAGGAAAAATTGGCCGGTAAGGACCATGTCATCTTTCCCAACGGGGAAGATACATCACCCTGATCCCTGTATCGGCAACCTGATTGCCAGGGCATACTCCCCCAAAAGGACAAAAGGATGGCAAAAGAACGGACCAATGAACAATGGCTTTCAGACCTCAAAGCAGATGAGGCCATTCGTGATGCTGCCATTCAGGATTTACTGACCTGGTTAGAGCGCAGGTTGTTATTCTATTTCCGTGAACGCAGTGATCTGGCACGCCGAAATTCTGAGGAACTCCGGCAAATGGCGGCGGATTTCGCTCAAGATAGTGTCTTGATCATCCTGAAAAAGCTGGAGCAATTCGAGGGGCGGAGTAAATTCACGACTTGGGCTGCTAAAATCGCCGTCCATCAAGCACTGGGAGAAATGAGACGGGCACGCTGGCGTGATGTCTCCCTTGACGAACTGACCATGGATGGCGACTTCGAGCCACGCTTCCTCGCTGGCAAACAACGCTCTCCCGAAAGCGAAGCGATCCAAAAGCAAATTGTTGCCTCTGTAATGGACGTCATGAAGAATGAATTGAGTGACAAACAGCGTTATGCCTTGTATTCTCGGCTCATTTTGAATATGCCGGCGAATATTCTTGCCGAGGAAATGAATACGAATCCTAATGCTCTTTACAAATTGATCCACGACGCCCGTAAGCGACTTAAGACACGGCTGCTCGAACGCGGTATCAGCATCGAAGAAGCTTTGTCCGTCTTTTCCTAGCAATCATGTCTTTTTGATCTGTCTTGCTTCAGAAACTCACTCAGGCACACCGAATCCGGCGGGGCGATTAAAGGCGGCTAAACAGCGAACTGACCTTTTCTATCCTTGTTTGCCCCGCTCATCGCCACCTAACTTCTCGTTAGTTTCTGAGAAAGCTTCATTAATTTCCGGTAAGAAATAAGAGTAACGAAGCATCCAATACCATGATGAAAAGCTATTCTGGAACCACCCAACCCACCTTGCTGCAAAAGCTGTTGTACATGCTCTCCCTTACAGAAGAGCGCGAACTTGGTTGTGCCGAAGTTTTCGAGCTGATGGACTACTACGTCGAGCTGGAACAAGCGGGCGAAAACGTCCAGATGCTCCTGCCACAACTGGCGCAGCATTTCCGTGTCTGTCCTGACTGTGCCGAGGAATATGAGGCATTATGTGCCATCATGAAGGTTAATGCAGCCTGACATCCCATAAAACGTATATCACATCCTTTATTCCTCTTACGAATATTCTGAATAACACTGGTGGGGAGAGGGAAATACCAGAGCACGGATAATGGCGCTGTACAAATGGGATGGAATCGGATGATGTCTTGGCGGGAAAGTGTCAGCTATATGCGTAACGATTTCATGATGAATATGACTTCTCTCCCTACATCCTTCCTTCTTCTACCTCCAGTCTACTTTTCCGTTGTCAGACGGGACAAAACCCCTTAAACTAGCCGTACGGTCGCTTTCTGTTGAACACAGTTTCCAACCTGTCGGCCCGATATTGACTGCTGATGAAGATGCACCCGTATCTTTTGTCAGAATAATAGCGTTATAGATCGTATCAAACCACAACACTGATTCTACTCGAGCGCACGCCTTTGCTTAGCTTCATTCTCATCAGTGCGTTAGACAGCGCGCTTGCTCAGGGAGATCTCGATGATGAGCTCGCCATGGTCCAACGCGCTCAAAAGATGGATGAAAGCGCCTGGCAAATGATCTATGACCGCTATTATTCTCGCTTATTTGGTTATCTTTACTATCGCCTGGGCGATCCCGATGAGGCCGAAGAATTGGTAGCACAGGTTTTCGAACGGGCCGTAAAAAACATCCGTCGTTACCAGTACCGTGGGCATAGCTTAGGAGCCTGGCTCAATCGCATTGCTGCCAACTTGGTAAACGATCGTCATCGCCAACAACAACGGCAGCCCGCACCATTGACACTGCAGGAATCATGGATCGGACATGGCGACGACCCTGCTGAGCAGGCACTTCACAGTGAACGCAGTCACATCTTGAAACAAGCACTCAATCAGCTGACCCCAGAACAGCGCGAAGTAATTCTTCTCCGCTTTGTGGCACGGATGACCTCACCGGAAATTGCGCAACAGATGGGCAAAACGACCGGCGCGATCAAGTCCTTGCAGCATCGCGCCCTGGCCGCACTTCGTCGTGAATTGGAGGCACTTCATGCCCAAAGTCTCCTTTGACGACCGCCTTGATGCGGCTATCGATCGCGTCCTGGCAGGTGAAAGCCCCCCCGAAGGGGATCCCGAAGTCCGGGAGCTCCTCAAAGTGGCAGTCCTGCTCAGTACAACTGCACCCCCGGCGCCAGTCCACCATCGCGCCCAGCAGCGCCTGCACCAAGCCCTGGTTCAGGGGCAAAGCGCATCTGTAAAACCAAGATTTCGGCGTTTTCGACTTCCCAGCCTTCATCTCAGTACCTGGGCGCCGATTGCTGCTACCATCACCCTGCTTGTTGTTCTCATGGTGGTAAAAGGACCTTGGCCCGATAAGACAACACTTCAGCGCCTGTTTGGCATTCAGACACCCACACCAACCCTCACGCCAACCATAGCAAGCCCTACGTCCACGCCTACCATCACCCTTCCACCGCTAACACCTCAAACTCCCGGCCTCACCTCCGTACCCCCAGCCGCGCTTCCCGCCCCCACTTCAATTACCGGCACACCTTCACCATCTACCACCCTCATCGCTCCTGAAATCTCCGGTCCTACCGCGACACTCGCCGTCTTGTTCCCTCCGCAGCCAACAGCAACAGCAACACCTACACTGAGACCAGGTGAAACACCTCGCGCGACGCCCACACCCTCGCCTACATCCACACCACAGCTCTCCGCCACTCCCACACCCACCCTGAGACCAGGTGAAACGCCAAGACCAACCTCCACGCCTTCGCCCACACCCTCACCCCAGCCCTCGTCTACCCCCACACCCACTTTGAGACCAGGCGAAACACCAAGACCAACCTCCACGCCCTCGCCCACATCCACACCACATCCTTCCTCTACCCCCACACCCACCCTGAGACCAGGCAAAACACCTCAAGCAACACCCACACCCCAGCCCTCTGCCACCCCTACCCCCACTCTCAAACCGGGTGAAACACCCAAACCGACACCGACGCCCTCTCGTACACCCACACCACAACCTTCTGCCACGCCCACCCGGCCCTCTCCATCCTCAACACCAACACCAAGACCCACGCACACACCCCAGCCCTCGCCCACTCCCTC
>JAADFV010000074.1:0-2868 GCA_013152695.1 Chloroflexota bacterium
TGTTTCGTAGTCGTCTGCGAGCACGATAATCATCTGATTCGCCACAGGGATGCTCTTACCCAAACGGTGACCTTACTTCCTCAATCATGACAACCTCCCCCACCTTGTGGCGCGTCGAACTGCATTGCCACAGCCGTTACTCTCCCGACTCCCTGGCATCCGCCCAGGCGATCATCAACGCCGCCCGTAAGCGAAACATCGATCGCATCGCTATCACCGATCACAATCGCATTGATGGCGCTCTACATGTGCAAGAACTGGCGCCAGAAATGGTGATCATCGGCGAAGAGATCATGACCACCCAGGGCGAGATCATCGCCTGGTTTGTGCGAGAACTGGTTCCCAAAGGCCTTTCACCCGCCGAGACGATCCGGCGTTTGCGCGCCCAAGGGGCCGTGATCGGCATTCCCCATCCCCTCGATTCTTTGCGCAAAAGCTCGGCCATGGGACGTGAAGCCACATTGGCAATCATCACCGATGTCGATGCCCTGGAAGTGTTCAATGCCCGTAGTCACAACAGCGCAGACAATGAACAAGCACGGGCTCTGGCCAAACAGTACGGCAAGCTCATGACTGCCGGTAGTGACGCTCACACGCCCGGCGAAATTGGCCGCGCTGTCGTTGTCATGCCCCCCTTTCATGATGCCGATAGTTTTCGGGCCAGCCTCGCCCAGGGCCAAATCGAAGGGCGTTTGAGCGGGCATCATGTGCACTTCTACTCGACTTATGCCAAGCTGCATAAGCGGATTTTCCCCCCGCATTCTCCCACATAATCAGCTCCCACCCCAAGTCAATGCTACCCATCCTCTTTCTCGCCCTTTTCGCTGCTATCATCCCCACCTCATTGTATGTGCTTCTCATCTGGTGGCTGGATCAGTATGAGCGTGAACCCGGCGCCTTGCTCCTCACTGCCTTTTTGTGGGGTGCTCTTCCCGCCATCTTCATTGCCCTGGTTGTGGAGCTGGCCTTACGCCTTCCCCTCGGTCTATTGCTCACACCTGCCGGGGCCGATACCGTGGGCACGGTCATCGTTTCGCCCCTGATAGAGGAAGTGGCCAAGGCTGGGGCATTGCTGGGCCTGTACTTGCTCTTTCGCAGTGAGATTGATGATGTTCTCGATGGTATGGTCTATGGTGCCTTGATCGGGGCTGGCTTTGCCATGACCGAGAACTTCTTCTACTTTATCAGCGCCGGCATGGATGGCGGCCTGCAAAATATGGTGTTTACCGTCCTGCTACGTTCCCTGGTGTTTGGACTCAGCCATGCTCTGTACACCGGCATTACCGGGATTGGCATCGGTCTGGCCGCCAGCCATCCCCGCCAACGTCTGCGTTGGCTCTATCCTCCCCTTGCCCTACTCCTCGCTATTCTCGTACACTTCTTCCACAATTTAAGCCTTACCGCCACGGCACAGTTTCCTCCCATGTTTCTCTTGACCATAATGGTCAATTGGGGGGGCGTCTTGACTTTGCTGGCCATCGCTGCCCTCGCCCTGCGCAACGAAAAACGCTGGATCAAGAAATATCTCGCCACCGAAGTACCGGAAGTCCTGAGTCCCCAGCACTATCAACTCGTCCAGAGTCGTTGGCAACGCTTTGGTCGGGTAGCAGGATGGCTGCGAGGAGCGAATGCCCAGGAAGTGCAAAAGCAAGCCAAATTGCACCATACTGCCATGGAGCTGACGTTCTTGAAATTGCGCTTGCAGCGCTGCCGGCCTGAGCAGCGCCCCAAACTCTTACCCAAACTCGAGCATCTACGCGCTGAGCTCAAGCGGCTCGACCGGGAACTGAACCAGATTGAGACCGTCTGATCTCGCCTCTTTCTCAGGTTGCATTTGCCGCCCCAGCGCGGGTATGATGACACAACCTACATCCTCTCCCTCCATTTCCCTGTCCCATAATGCCGATACCAACGCCTAAGCATCTCTGCTAGCCAACAAGGAGGCTTTTCCATTGAAACGTTATTTACTGCTTATTGTAATAATTTTGGTCCTCGCCGTGATCCTGTGGTTTGGCGTCATTGCTAAGGATGACAACAAAGTAGAACCCACGGTGGCACCAGCCGCGGCTGCCACCAGCATACTTCCTACCCAGGCGCCTTCAGCCACGCTCGAACCTGCGGCCACGCCTGTACCGACTGCCACCAGCCCTTCTTCCACTTTCGATTCGCCTCTTTCTCCTTTGCCCACGCCGCAATAGCCTCGCATTCTGGACTCTATGGGGCGGGCGCAAGGAGGCGCCGGCCACTGGCGCGGCGTTCTGCCATCCATCCTTCCTTACCCTGCCAGCGTACCTGCCACCAGGTGAGATTATCAGCCGTGGCGGGACCGCCGATGATCTCTACCCGATCTCCGGCTGGAACAAGGCCGATGCGGTCACTGGTGGGCTTGTCGATATAGCCGGGAGTTTTGCGTAAATTGACCGGTCCGTCATTGACATTGACGGCAATATCGCCCACATGAAATGTCTGGGGGCCGCTGACAAGGGCGGTGGGACTTGGCGTCGTCAGGGGGGTCATATCCGCGGGCTGGGCAGGTGTGGGTGTGGCTACGAGCACCGGCGGTGTCGCCGTTGGTGGTGACCAAGTAGGACCCGCTACCCCCCGAATGCGTAATTCACTGCTCAAGGCAGGAACAAACCACAATGCGGCCGTGCAAAGGGTAAATCCAAAAAGGAGGAGACCTACCGTCAGTCCGGCAAGAAGAGGATGGGGACGTTTGCTGTCGTTTGGCATAAGCGGAATAAAGAGGAGGAAGGAAAGGCTAGAATTTCGTAGCGAAGATGGTCTGGGCTTCGGGCGATAATAGCCATGCTTGCCAGGCCTGGAGTAAGGGTTCGGGCTGAGAAGGGAGTACGAGGAAAAGAGGCA
>JAADFV010000074.1:2901-14006 GCA_013152695.1 Chloroflexota bacterium
TCGATTGCAACGACTTTGACTCGCTCGTCGACCGCCGAGAGGCTGGCAAAGCCGATGCTACCAGGGTGTGAAGCGACGTAGGCAACGATATCGGCGTCGTTGGGAAGTACCCGTGCTGCCAAAGTGATGGGGTGATCAGGCATCCACACCTGCGTGAGCAGGGCAAAGGCTCCACTATCTTGATCACGTATCACCAGGCGAATTGGTTCCATTTCCAGGCCGAAATCCTGCCAATTTTGCGCAGTTCCGCGCAAAATGCCCTGAATTTGGTGAGTACTGAGCGTGTCCAGGTCCAGGGTGGGGGAGACAATCAGGGCCAGAGTATCGCTGGCTAAGGGAGTAAAACTAAAGTGGGAATAACGTTCTTCTGCGGTCGGATCGGTGATCAAGGCAAAATCGAGAAGACCCTGATCCAATTCTCGCAGAGCTTGGCCGGAAGCGAGAGGCGTCCACTCCCAAAGGACTGGCTCACCCCGGCTTTTTTCAAAGCCCTCACGTAACTGCGGCCAAAGAGGGGCGAGAACGGGACTACCGGCACCGCGTAAGCTGGGGGGCTGCGGTGTAGGTGAGGGTGGAGGGGCTGCGCAGGCGCTCAGGCTCAGGATCCACACCCAGGCGGCAAGGAGGGGGAGTAAAAAACCGAGCTGCCCGCGCCCCACCCTCAGATAAGGATGGCGCGTACGATGGAGAGTAAAGCAATAGTCCATACGTAATAGGCAAAGATATTGAGCCTGTGATTCTGCAGATAGCGCATGAGGAAGCGAATAGAGAGAAAACCGGAGATGGTCGCGGCGAGGAAGCCCAGGATCAAAGCTGTTCCCGAGGCATCATTGGCGCCCACGGTCAGTAAGTCTTTGAGTTTGAAGAGACCGGCGCCGAAAATGACCGGCGTGCCCAGGAGGAATGAAAAACGGGCGGCTGAAGGACGGTCAAGACCGCGCACGAGACCGGCGGCGATGGTGCTGCCACTGCGGCTGATGCCGGGGGCGATGGCCAGAGCCTGCGCCAGCCCTATGATAACGGCATCACTCAGGCGGATACGTTCCAGGGGCAGGCCTTTGCCCCGCCAACGTTCGGCAAGGACTAGCAAAAAACCGGTAAAGATGAGAAACGTGGCAGCAGCCATTGGCTTGCCAAAAAGCGATTCAAAGAAATCATTGAGCAGATAGCCCAAAACCGCGGCAGGAATGCTACCGACGATAATTGCCAGGAGGAGCTTGTCGGCTGCCGTCGAAAGCCGGCGCTGGCGCAAAATGCGCAAGAAGGCCAGGAATAGGTCCAGCCAATCACGCCAGAAGTAAGCTAACACTGCCAGCAGTGTACCCCAATGTAAGAGTGTGTCAAAAGCCAAACCGGGATGTTCCCAATTCAGCCACCACGGCAAAAGGACAAGATGACCGCTGGAACTGACAGGAAGAAATTCAGTCAAACCTTGTACGATTCCAAGGATAATTGCTTGAAGAATGGACATAAAGTTGGTTCCTTGAGGGGATTAACGAGACAACTGGCGCAATAGCCGGCAGGTCATGTCGCTAAGAAGGGCCGCACCAGTGGCTAAAACGTCTTCATTGATATCGAAGATGGGTGTATGGTGGGGGCGGGGTGTTTCATCGGCTCTGGCCCCGAGCAAGAACATGGCTCCCGGCGCCTTTCGCGTCATGTATCCAAAATCTTCGGCGCCCATCGACACCTCCACCGGCGCCAGGGCTTCTGGCCCAAGCACTTCCTGCACCGAATCCTTCATCAGCGCACAGATTTTAGGATCATTGTACATGGCCGCGTAGCCTGGATGAATCTTCAGGCTAAAATCACCCCCCAAGGCTCGTGCCACCTCTAAGGCCCGGCCTAATTCATCCCTTAATTGCTGACGTACCTCATCGCTGAAGCTCCGCATCGTTCCTGTGAGCGTCACCTGGCTGGGAATGACATTGGCGGCGCTGCCGGCATGAACCGAACCGATCGAGAGAGCGGCGGCTTCGGTGGGATCGATGCGCCGCGCCCGAATGCCGTTGATAGCATTGATCACCTGGGCGAGAATGAAGACGGGGTCTACACCTTCGTGGGGGTAGGCACCGTGGCCGCCATCGCCTTTGATCTGGATGGTAAACGAATCTTCATTGGCAGAGGTATAGCCCTCATGCACCATGATTTTATTCGCTTCAAGCTTGCTATCGACATGGAGAGCGATGACAGCGTCGACGCCTTCCAGGGCGCCATCTTCGATCATACGAATGGCGCCCGACTTGTCTTCATGATCCGATGCTTCTTCACTGGGTTGAAACAAGAAGCGAATTTGCCCCGGCGGTCGATCTTCCATCTCGCTGAGGAGCCTGGCAACCCCCAAAAGGATAGCCGTATGCGCGTCATGACCGCAGGCATGCATTACACCCGGTGTCTGCGAGGCGTAGGGTACATCATTTTCTTCCTGGATGGGCAGCGCGTCCATGTCGGCGCGGATGCCGATGACCGGCTTTCCCACACCCAAATAGCCGACCACACCCGTCTTACCTACGCCTGTTTGCACTTCGATACCCATTTCTGAAAGGGCTTGAGCCACAAGACTGGCCGTACGCTTCTCCCGAAAGCTGAGTTCGGGGTGCATGTGGATATCACGGCGCCAGGCAATGAGTTGGTCGCGCAGAGTTTGGGCCTGTTCGAGCATAGTGGACCTCGTTGTAAGGAGTAGGGATGATTAGCTGCTGGCAGGGAGATAATCGGCTAGAAATGCTTCACGAAAGCTGGCAAAGCTTCCGGCGGCAATATGTTGGCGGATATCACTCATCAAACGCTGTAAGAAGCGCAAGTTATGCAAGGTCGTGAGCCGTAGACCCAAGATTTCCTTGGCACGAATCAAATGATGGACGTAGCCACTGCTAAAATGAGTGCAGGTATAGCAATCACAACCTTGTTCCAGGGGTGAGAACTCATCAGCAAAGCGGGCATTGCGTAGATTGATACGGCCATGCCGCGTGAAAATGGCACCGTTGCGGGCGATGCGTGTGGGCAGGACACAGTCGAACAAATCAACGCCACGCGCCACGCCCTCGACAATATCATCCGGTGCCCCCACCCCCATGAGATAACGTGGGCGATCAGCCGGAATGGCGGGCATGACCTCATCGAGGGTCGCGTACATCTCGGCCTTGGTTTCCCCCACTGAAAGCCCGCCAATAGCGTAGCCCGGCAAATTCAGGCCGGCTAAAAACTCGGCGCTCTGCAGGCGCAAGTCAGGGAAAATGCCCCCCTGGATGATGCCAAAGAGGGCCTGATCCTGCGGTCGCTGCTGGTGGGCAGCGCAGCGCTCGGCCCAGGCATGGGTGCGGCGTAGTGCCTCTTCGTTGTAGGCGCGGTCGCGTGGGTCAGGGCATTCATCGAGGGCCATGATGATGTCTGCGCCAAGCTTAGCCTCGATTTCCATCACTTTTTCGGGGGTAAAACGGTGCCGGCTGCCATCGAGGTGTGACTTGAAGGTAACGCCATCGGCATCAACCTGGCGCAAATCGCTGAGCGAAAAGACCTGAAAACCGCCACTATCGGTAAGAATAGGGCCATCCCACCCCATAAAGCTGTGGAGACCGCCAAAACGGGCGACTCGATCGGCGCCCGGGCGTAGGTAGAGATGGTAGGTATTGGCCAGCACCAACTCGGCGCCGAGATCGCGGACCTCCTCGGGTGTGAGCGTTTTTACTGTAGCCTGGGTACCGACCGGAGCAAAAGCAGGCATGTGGATCTCGCCATGGGGAGTGCTAAAAACACCGAGGCGGGCATGTCCATCTTGCGCTTGAAGGGTATATTGAAAGGAAGTTGTCATCGTTGCCATGGGGGGCATGTTCGTGCTACCATGCTTAGAGATTGAGGATAGGCTTTAGCGGCATGGAGATGATTCCCCGCCAAAGCATGTCTGCGATTGTATGCTGCTATGTCCTTAGCGTCAAATAGTCACCCCCCTCGTAAACACCTTTGGATACTCTTGCTGCTGGTCAGCCTGGCCCTCGGCAGCATTGCCGCGGGGCCGCCCTATTTGCGCAGTGGCTACGACCAGCCTTTACGCCTCGCTCCCGCCGATATCCAGGCTTTGAGCGAGATCAAAGCCGGTCCCCAGATCGATGCTCTCGCCGCCATTATTGTGGATCGTCGCAGCAATACCGTGTTGTGGAGTCGAAATGCTGATATGGCAGTGCCCATGGCCAGTACCACCAAGCTCATGACTGCTTTGCTGGCATTACAGGTCTTACAGCCAGACGATGTCGTCGTCGTTTCATCGGCAGCGTTGGTGGGGAATGCCAGCATGGGTCTGCAGGCAGGCGAGCAGATTAGTGTGCGGGCCTTGCTGTACGGCGCCTTGATGGTCTCGGGTAATGACGCCGCTACCGAACTGGCCATTGCCGCGGCCGGAAATGTTCCCGCCTTTGTACAACGGATGAATGAGCAAGCGCTGGCTTGGGGGATGAAAGATACCCATTTCGTCAATCCCCATGGCCTCGATGCCCCCGGCCATGTTAGCAGCGCCCGTGATCTGGTAACTTTGGCGCAACATGTGTTGGAAAATCCCCTCTTGGCCGAAATCGTGGCAACGAGGCGGACCACGATTGCCGGCTATACCCTCGTTTCCACCAATCAATTATTGGGGACCTACGAGGGTGTTTACGGCGTCAAAACCGGCACTACCGATGCGGCAGGACAGGTTCTCATCGCCGCAGCACGCCGTCCCGGCGGTGACGTGATTACCGTCGTCCTGAATAGTCCCGACCGTTTTACTGAAACCACACGTCTTCTCGACTATTACTTCGAGCATTGGCGCTGGGTTACCATACAGCTTCGGCCTGATGTCCTCAATACGGTTCGCGGTCCCAATGGCAGTTTATTTGCCCTCACAGGACCCTCACGTCCCCTTTTGTTAGAGCGCTGGCAAATACCACAACTACGTCTCTACCGTTCCCTCAGTTTCGATCTCAATAGCCAGCCGGCTGGGCTTCTGCAAGTGTGGTTGGCTGAGCAAAAATTGCTGGAAACCCCCCTCGACTTCAAATTACTTCTGGCACCCACAACGGCTCCACACCCGACCACAGTGCCCAAGGCGACCCCTCTTTCATTCAGGAAATAGATTCATGCGACTCAATAAATTTTTGGCACATGCCGGTGTAAGTTCACGCCGTGGTGCAGATGTACTCATCCAGGAAGGCCGGGTCCAGGTCAACGGTAAAACCGTTTATACCATGGGTATCCAGGTCGATCCAGACAAAGATGTGGTCACTTGCGATGGCAAGCCTGTTCACGTCCGCACGGCTGCACCCACGACCATCCTTCTCAACAAACCGGCTGGCTATCTCTCCACACGCAACGATCCGCAGGGACGGCCAACTGTTTTTCAGCTAGTGCCACCAGAATTTCACTCGCTTTATCCTGTGGGCCGTCTGGATTTGGACAGTGAGGGCCTGATTTTACTCACTAATGATGGTGATTTAACCTACCGGCTCACTCACGCCTCCTTTCATCATGAGAAAGAATACTGGGTGCAGATCAAAGGTTGGGCGCCGGAGCCGGCCTTGCGCAAATTGCGTAAAGGGGTGGAGATTGAGGATGGTATAGCACGGGCAAAAATAGGTCGGTTGGAGCGCATACCCTTGGAACAGCGTTTCTGGCTTGAACCCAAGCCCACGCCCAACACCAGCTGGCTTATTTTCACCCTGGAAGAGGGACGAAAACGCCAGATCCGCTACATGTGTCAGGCCATCGACCTGGAAATCAAGCGCCTCGTGCGCGTACGCATCGCTTCATTGCACATCGGTGATATGCGACCGGGCGAGTGGCGGCGTCCTACCAAACGTCAGCAGCGGGCAATCGCTGCCATCAAAGGCATGAAAGGAGAAAAACCATGACTTTTCGCAGTATCGCCTGGGTTGACGGCGTCGTACGCATGCTCGACCAGCGCCAACTCCCCCAGCGACTTGTTTACAACGATTATTCGCACTATGAAGAGGTTGCCGAAGCCATTCGTGCCATGGTGATCCGCGGCGCACCGGCGATCGGTGCCGCTGCTGCTTATGGTCTTGCCCTGGCTGCTGCTTCCTTGACCACCAAGGATGTGGCGGAGGCACGATCAATGCTCGCCACCGCGGCCGAGACCTTGAAGGCGGCACGACCCACGGCCGTCAATCTGGCCTGGGCCGTCGACCGGGTCATGCAGCGTTTATCTGATCCCGAGCTGCGTACTGTAGCCGACTTGCAGCAAGCCGCCCTTACCGAGGCGCATGCCATTGCCGAAGAGGATGTGCGCATCAACCGCCAGATTGCGGAAAACGCTTTCCCTCTCATCCCGCATGAAGCTGTGATCATTCACCATTGCAACACAGGTAGCCTTGCCACGGTCGATTACGGTACGGCTTTGGGAATCATTCGCATGGCCCATGAACGTGGTAAAAAGGTATTTGTGTTGGTCGACGAAACGCGTCCTCGCTTACAAGGCGGTCGCCTTACAGCCTGGGAGTTACAGCAATATGGTGTACCCTTCAAAGTGATCGTCGATAGTGCTTCGGGCCATTTTATGCGCACCATGGGTGTAAATATGTGTGTGGTCGGCGCAGACCGTATCGCCGCCAATGGCGATACAGCCAATAAGATTGGAACATATAACCTGGCGATTGTCGCCCACGAGCACGGTGTACCCTTCTATGTTGCCGCCCCTACCACCACCCTTGATCTTTCCATCCCTAGCGGTGAACACATCCCCATCGAAGACCGCCCCGCCCGCGAAATAACGCATATTGGTCGATGTCAAATCACGCCGGAAGGCGCCGAAGTAGCCAATCCCGCTTTCGATGTGACCCCTGCTCGCTACATCACAGGCATTATTACTGAAGTTGGCATTGCCTACCCGCCCTTCTCTGTGACCTTGCAGCACATGGTGGCAGCCAGGCCCTAAAAGATAACCCCCTTGCTGCGGGTGAAGCAAGAGGGTTTTTGCTGGGGGAGAAGAGGGACTGAGAGATGAACCAGCAGCCTAGGCCTCAGCTGCTCCTGCTGCCGCCGAGAGGGACTTGCTGCGCTCGATGGATTGTAGTGCCAGATAACGCTCGCCAAATTTGGCAATATTCTCCAGTTCAATGTCGTATTGGTCAAAATGACGTTCTTCATCCATGACGAGGTCTTCGAAAATCTTTTTCGAGGCCGAATCTGCATTGGCGGAGCATTCATTGGCCCAAAGGTTGTAGCTTCGGGCACTGTCCTCTTCCATTTTGCGGGCGAGGGCGAGCATGCCGCTTACAGTGTGGATCTTTTCAACTTCGGCTGAGGCCAGCATTTCTACTTCTCCTTTCAGGAAAAGAACTCGTTCTGCAAGGATCTCGATATGCAGCATTTCCTCGATAGCTGTGCGTTTGAAAAGACCGGCTAGCAGATCGTAACCTTGATCGTCACAGTGAAAATGGAAGTACATGTACTGGTGAACAGCGGAAAGTTCATCGGCAATAGCTTTGTTCAGTAAGACAATACTTTTTTCGTGCACTTTTGGCCTCCTGTGTGCCGTATGAGCAATATGTGGTGTCGACATTCCTTACGAAACCGAGTCTGGTGAGGGCGCATTCAGGGCATACGCAGGAATTCTGCGATTCACGGGCAACAAAATCCTCGCCAGCGTTTCATGATCAGGTGTTTCACCGGCTTGACTTGTGCAGGGCTTGTCTTAAGCCAGTCGAAGAGTGATCCTTAAGGAAAGTATTTGGTATTGAGTTTGTGATTGTGCTTGTAGCACGCCTGGCCATTATACACTGGAAAAAGTAATCTGACGAATATGTAGTTTCTTCTTTTGCCTCCTTTCCGCCGGTGGTTTGCCCTACTTTTTGTGCTGGGGCGGGGGGTGTGTTGGAGCGATGAGTTCATGTAACAGGAAGATAAGCTCTTGCTCGCTACTAAAGGGATGGGGTTCATCCTGTTCCAGGGTCTGCACGGTGCCGCGCAACACCTGAGGTTGGGCCGGATCCACGAGAAGACGGAGAATAAGAGGGATGACAGTGTGCATATCAAGGGTGACTCTGGCTGTGAGCAAGGGGTTCGATATCTTCAACCCATGTTCGCACACCGCACTGACAGACGACTGACACGCTGTTTCCGCCCTACTTTCTTCCCTTGCATACCAGTCGATATAAGTCCTGTAACTCGCT
Organism: Chloroflexota bacterium; assembly: GCA_013152695.1. The sequence continues at coordinate 11,061 of JAADFV010000074.1, forward strand.
TCCCGGCGCTTCCCGGCTCGATGCCGAGCTCGCTTTGTAGACGCTGCGCCAAGGTTTGGTACAGACGCAAAGCAGTCGTACGATCTCGCAAGAGAATGCTGGCATCCATGCCGATGCGGACGGCCTGCTCTTGCCAGGGTTCATGGGCCAGAACTTGGCGCGTTAGTTCCAAGGCTCGCTGGGCGCGACCCTCGGCCAAAGCTGCTTCGGCTGCGGCGAGAAGGGCCTGCAAAAAGTGTTGTTGCAAGCGCTCTCGTTCCCAAATCGCCCAGTCGGCATAGCGGTGCGCAGGCAAAAGCTCGCCCTTGTACAAGCTCAGTGCCTCTTCATACGCTCCTTGCGCCAGGAGCTTCGTGAACGCCTGGGTGTCGATCCAGGTGCCGGGGGGTAAGATAAGGCGGATGATGCCTTCTTCCACGAGAAGATAGCGGGAAGGGAATTTGCGGGGGAGGTCTGGTTCCAGGGCACGACGCAAGGCCGATGTGGTCTGATGCAGTAAGGATTGAGCGGAAAGGATGTCCTTTTCTGGCCAAAAATGGCTGATGACTTGCTCTTGTGTGAGTGTCTGTTGCGGGCTAAGAAGCAGCATGCAGAAGAGGCTGCCTGCCCGGCGCTTACTCCAAGCGCTGTCGGCAATACGGCGAGACCCCTGATGTACTTCGAAGCGGCCAAGAAGAAAGATGCGTAAGGGCGGGGGTGGTACTTGTGCCAGATGCTGGAGGAGGGAACGTGATAATGTACGCAGCCCGGTAGTGCTGTCTGTTTGAAAGTGGGTAAGAAGGGGGAACGCCAGTGCTCGTTCCCGTTCCAAAAGGAAGTAATAATGACCTTGGGAAATGTATTCTGTGGCTTTCCCCCAGGCCCTGGCGGCTTGCTCCTCCCCCTCCTCCTGTAAAAGAGCGGCTAACAGCAGCCAGGCGCGGGCCAGCTCATAGGCGAATTCCAGAGGCTCCATGAGGGTGATGGCCTGGCGAAGGTCCTCTTCGGCCTCCCGCCTCTCTCCCTGGGCCCAGGCAGCCCTCGCCCGTGCTATCAGTGCCATGCCTTGCAGAGGAACAGAGCCCACCCGTTGGGCAAGAGCAAAGGCTGTGTCAGCCCAATCCCAGGCTGCGGCTGCTTGCTCTCGCCGCCGGTGCCACCGGCTCAATCCCAGACGCACCAACACATTCAATCCCGGGTCTCCTACGACATCGGCCACGGCCCGCGCCGCCGCATATAGCCTCAGCGCTTCCTCATTCTCACCCTCTTCCTGTGCCAGATCTGCCAACAAGCAATCATGAAATCCTCGTGCTAGAGAGCCGGCCGGCGCCAGTGGTTCCAGGAGGGCAGCCATTCTCCGCGCCTCTTGCCATTGCCCTTGAGTGTAATAAACCCAGCCCATGGCTGCCAAGGCATTCCAGGCCCGTTCCGGCATTTGCCGCTCTTGCGCCAACCGATACGCATCTTCGTCCAGGGCAAGAGCCAGCGAGAATTGCCCGCGAGGGATATAGACACCGGCAACGAGGTTATGCAAACCCCGAATCAGCGCCTCGTCGTAGCCTTCCTGGCGACTAAGATCGATGGCTTGATGATAGTAGGCTTCCGCTGCGTCTGGGTCGTCGGTTTCGGCCGCGTTGAGTCCTAATAGAAGCAAGGCATCGACCCGTGCTCGAGTGTCATCTGTGGCATGAGGCAGAGCAGCCGAGGCTAGAGATTGGCTTTGTTCGTAATGTCCCAGGCGAAAATGAACATGGGCGAGATTAGTCATTGCCCTGGCCAGGATGGCCGCATCCTTCCCATTTTGCGCCAGAGTCAGAGCCTGTTGCGCCAGACGAAAGGCCGAGCCTACCTGACCGGCTCGGCTCAGGTCCTGACTTTGGGCAATGAGGGCAGAGATGGAGTCAGCCATGACACTGTGTCGGTCAGATCATCTGCGATAATATCACGAGCGAGGAAATCGAGGCTACAACACAATAAAGAGCCAGGGCCAGGAAAAGACGACTCATTCGAGGATGCTCGTGGATGGCCGGGTCTTGGGAGTAGACGACAATGGTGTGGGCGGCTCTATCCCCCAGGCGCTGGTTCAAGGGTTCCCGCATAGAGAAAAGGGCTGGCAGACCCAGGAACAATCCATCAACAAGGCGAAGAATTGCTCGTATGAGCGCGCTCGAAAAATTTAAGGAAGAACCCTCTTCGTCGATCACACGTATCTTGAGGAGTGCTTTGCCAGGAGTGGCGCCATACAGCCATTCACACAGTGTGCTGTAGGCGGTGATGGAGAGAAGGCCCACGAGTAGATTGAGCGCACGACTGCCGCCTTCACCCAATCTCGGATGGCCGCCGCGCAGGGTGATTACGGTCATTGTCAGAACACCAAAGATGAGCATAAACAGGTTGTTTACAAGCAAGAATATGGCGAGATCGATAAGCCATGCCCCTAACCGGCGGAAAACACCAACACCTTTTTGGGGGAGGGTCACATTTTTGGTGGAGAGAGAGGCTGACATAATCGGCGTATCAAATCCTGGATTCATAGTTTTCCTCTTCCATTTGAGAGCAGAGGAAGCAAGGAGAAATTGCTACGAGAACAAATGGCCACTGTCGCTATTTATACCGTCATTGCCCGGACCTATATCAAAACCATACACTAAAATCCCCCCGTGAGCAAATGGATTTATCTCTGAGGGTGCTGCTCCCTTCCTGCCCTTCCCCAACGCTCGCTGCTCTCGTTTTTGGGGGGTTGTCGCTGCTGGAGGTGGTAGTCACCTGGCAAAAATAGTGCACCTCATTTGACGGGTTAATTCAGCCTATCGCCTCTTAAAGCAACCAAGATTCGATGAACAACAGAGGAGAGGCGGTGAGAGTGTGTTGTATTACGCCGCATCACGGATGCGGCTGACGCCTGCTACGTGATGGTAGGGCGAACGTCGGTGGTGGGAGGCCACCGCGTGCATCGCATCCGTGATG
>JAADFV010000075.1 GCA_013152695.1 Chloroflexota bacterium
CTGAAAACGAATGCGTATATCAGATATCCCACAATACCGATTTTCATCACCGGATAGCGATGCCAATCCATCCGAATCGCCACATATCCGACAATAGCCAGAACAAACAAAACCAGCAATACAACGCCCAAGAATCCCACCCCAATCAGGAAATCGATGATCAGATTATGGGGTGGTACAACCGTGCCTATATCACTTTTGATCCCAGATCCAAATCCAAGCCCCCATATGGGAGATTGCTTCACCATTTCCCAGCTCTGTGTGATCAAGTAGAATCGCCCCCCATCAATTCTGCCAATAAGGACGCCGGTGACAGGATTCCGTTTCAAGAATAGCTTAAAGAAAAGAATGCGATACTCGACAAGTAAACTGCCAGGGATAATCGCATCCATGAGTATGGGAAGGAGGGCGGCGAGGGAAAGCAGGACAACCAAGCGTTTGACAGTCTTGGTTCTACTGATGAGGCCTTGTCTTCCAGCGACTGCAAAGACGATGAGGAATACCACGCCCGTCGCAATAATGTAGGGAACGATAACCGGTTTCTGAAATCGAAGCACTATGCTTGATGAGGCCGCTATAAACAGGAAGCCTTTCCAGAACACGTTGCGCCTCGACAACAAATAATCAACGAAAAAGTAAAGACCCCCGAGGGGGAGAATATGCATAAACAAAAATAAATCGAAAGGAAGCCTGGGCATGCCCGGCGTTATGTGTAGCAAAAAGGAAAGTGTATCCGCCAGCGACAACCCCACAAGAAACAGCGAAAAATGGTGGATCAAATCTCGCATTTTCCGTTGTGACTCCACCCCCCAATAGGCGAAAGTTGTCACCAATAAAACGACCCATAGGCCCTTCTGATAAGTGGCCAATTGCTCATTTCCATTCGCCATACCATTTTGCACCCCCATAATGACAAGAATGATAAATTCTAGCAATAAGAACCCCAATAAAACCCGTCCCAAGGCGCTGTCGCGCCTCATCATCCTGTGCCGATGAGCCACTAGATAAACCGCTATACCCCCTACGAAAAGGTACATGCCCAGGGTGAAGGGCCGGCCATATATGCCCAAGAATGCCCATCCATACGTACTGACAAACAAATACTCAAAAATGCCGAAAAAAGCAATGCAGGCAAAGTATAGCCTGAAAAAATTGATCGGCGTCCAATAATTGTCAACGGAGTAGCGCAAGGGCTTGCGGCTTCTCATCGCCGCGCGTTTTTGTTGGACAATCATGAGTGCCAATTATTGCTTCATCGAGGATTGAGACATCTTTCATATTGTAACAAATATCGCCCGGCTTGCACATTCACGTCGAAAGCCTTGTGCGCTTTGTGCACCCCGGCTTCTCCCATGACCAGACGTTGTGCATCATCACGTAAAAGAGAACAGATGCCGACCGCAAGATCATCTACATCCCCCGCCTTGGCTAGATATCCCGTCCGCCCATCCTCGACAATCTCCGAGCATCCACCCACATCAAATGTAACACAGGGAGTGCCACATGCCAGGCTCTCGACAAGCATATTAGGCAAATTCTCGGCCAGGGAAGCGAGAACAAAGATATCTGCAGCAGCATAAGCTATCGCAAGCAAGGCTTCATTTTGTACCTGGCCAAGTGTTTTGATATCAAAATCGTCCATGTTTGAGGTTACTGCATTGTGCCTGCCACCGACCAGCAAAAGCATGATCGTTTTCTTGACTTCAGCGGGCATACTCGACAGAGCCGCTTGCAACAAATGAGCCCCCTTGCGCGGTTCCGATAGGGAGGCAGCGCCAAACATGATTATTTTTTTCTCAGGATGAATGCCCAAGGCTTCACGAGCCGTCTGCTTATCCAGAGGACGGAAAATAGTAGGATCAACACCATTAGCGAGATGGTGAATTGGTAACTGATCAAGCAACGGGCTAAGCTGTAGCCGATTGGCCATCCACTGGGAGGGAGAAACTACGTCAATACGCGAACGCTTATAAGCTCTGTTCTTAGCTTTCCAGATCAAAGCCGTGAGGTCCCCTCGAATCGGAGGTACGTCGTCTTTATGGGGGCAGTGTCCGCAGCCAACTTGCCAACGATCACATTGCTCCCATGCAGCGGAGGCGCAATGGCCCGTCACGGCCCACATATCGTGCATGGTCCAGACAATGGGTGCGATGCGGCTCAGTTTGGGTAACACACGGAACGAGAAATAGCTGCCATGAAGCTGATGCAAGTTGATAATATCGGCCCGCTTGATCCAGGGGTGCTCGGGTAGACGCATCGAGGCCGGGTGATAGAGATACTGAAAGCCCAGGCCATCCAATTGCTTGCCAACCGTCTGGCTCAATGCACGTAGCACGGTGTGCTTCTCAAATATCTCGACGTTGGGATCGTCTGTATATTTGCGCCACACCAACATACGGGAATCGTGCCCGGCGCGACGCATGGCCTGATGAAGACGAAACGCGGCCATGGCCGCGCCCCCGTGATGATCGGCAAGATTGATATGAACGATATTCATGGCATATCAAGGCCTCTAACGGCCGCCTTGGGGCAAGCTAATAGACGTAAAGAAGATATCGTCGAAGGCGACGTTCCCTGCACTTTTAAAATTCAGTAACCAAACGCGCACTTGCTTGCTTCCCGGTGGGGGAATCGCGAGACCGGCATAATGTTCCCATCCATCTGTTTTGACCTTTCTGGCCACATAGGCATATTGGGGAGCATTCGCAGGAAGAGCGCCGGACCAGTGGTATCCCAGGAAAGCCCCGCCTTGAGGTGCGCGAATCCAACCACCTTCCAAATAAATCGTGTTTTGTTTGACGTCAAATGACCTCGATACAAAACTCGAATTGAGATTGCGCTCATTATTGTCAAGGACGCCGATGTGCGTCTCTTGGCCCGCTCGTTTCGAAAGTCGAATCTGGCGCACTGTTGGATCGGCGTGATAAATATCACGGGGATATCCTGCCAGCTTGCCCTCCTTAATTCCGCCTTCGAAATCGCCGTTGGACAATAGGTTCGTCGCATATTCGATGATTTGGATCCAGAGTGCATTGTCGCCAACTTCAACCCAACCATCTTTGGGAAAGCCGGGAACGACGCCGGGGACGCCAAGCCAATAGAGGAAAGAAGGCGTCGATCTGCCGGCCGCCAACGCCGACTCGTCGATAGTGTAGCCAAGGAAGGTCCAACCGTTATCGAGTTCATGATTTAATGAAACTGCCGGCCCTGCCGTGGCCATCCCGTCACGCCAATCGTCGTCCCGGATAACGGTCTTATCTGCTAAATAAGACTCAAACAGCAATTGACGGCGCGCAGATGTCGTGAGTGGAGAGGGAATGGGAATGAACGTCACATCATCGAAGCGAACAGGCCGATCACCGTTAAAATTGAGAAGCCAAGCGCTCACACTCTCACTTCCAGGCAAAGGTTCTGCGATGCCTGCATAATGCTGCCATTTTTCTGGTCGAACCCTGTTCGCAACATAGCTATAATTCCTGACACCCTTGGCGAATTTCCCTCGCCACTGACGGCCAAGATAGGCATTGCCCCCCTCACTCTGAACCCAACCGGTCTGTAAATACAGCGTGTCGGCAGGCACGGGATAGTACTCGCTTACAAAGCTGCTATTCTGATTGGACTCATCGTTGGCCAACACGCCCACGCGGGTGCGCTTTCCCCCGCGTTCCGCCATTTCGGTGCGACGCACCCCCGGTTCCGCGTTGTAAATATCGTGCGAAAAACCGGGTATCTCGCCTGTGGTCGCTTCAGCCTCGAAATCGCCATTCACCAATAGGCTCCGTGCGTCCTGGAGCACGTACATCCAACGATTGGCGTCCAGTTCATACCATCCGCCCTTTTGCTCACCCGGTCGTTGGCCGGGCACCCCTTGCCAAAACAACAGCAATGTTGTGGGATCGCCCCGAACCAGTTTCGCCTCATCACCATGATAGCCCAGGAAGATCCAACCGTTTTTGAGCTCCTGATTGATTTCGTAGGTTTGGCCAGGCACAGCAAAAGGCCCCAAGGCCTCTGCATTACTTGCTTTCTCTTCGCCGCGCAGATAAGCGCTCACCGCATTCATGCCGGCGATGGGATCGGCAACAATGGTTTTGCGATAGGCGGATTGGGCCAAGGAGTCAAGCTCGTGGCGTTGATACAGTCCGGCCTGTTCGATAAAAGGCCATGCCTCGCCCGGATTGGTCTGCGCAGCTTGTTCCCAAACATCGGCCGCGGCAAAGACGCCGCGCAGTTCGTAGGCCTCGCTCAAACCATCGTAAGCAGCTTTGGCGCTGGGATCCAGTTCGATCGCTTTTTGAAATTCGCGAATGGCCGCCTGTAAGGCCTCCTCACGGGTGGCGGGCAGGATGATGGTTGAACGAGAATGTTTGATAGCCACCCCGCCTGCAATCAAGGCGAGAATCAGCAGCCCAACAGCTAGAGCTGCACGCCAGCGATGGACGAGAATACGTTGAATCAATTGCGAAAAAACGTGTTGAATTGGGTCGCTCGGGGTCATGTGATTATGGATCCTTGGCTAATTCGAGATAAATGCGTCCCATTTCCAGGCTGGAAACATTCACCTTCCGCCCAGACCAGACCATGACCGCTTGCCGATACACAGGAATCGCCTTCTGGACCAAACCGTGGTTCTCATAGAGTCGACCCAATTGATAATAGGCGCTCAGCGAGTCTGGCCAGCGGGTCACAATTTGCCGATAAAACGATGCCGCTTGTTCCACATCGCCCAAGTCGGCGTATGTTTGCGCGGTTTTCATTTGAACTTCCATGTCGTCCGGTTGCTGACGCGCCCACTTCTGAAACAGCACTTTCATCTCTGACTGCAAACCAGCCTGAGCGTACTGCTCAAGCGTGGTCGAGTCCATTGCCAAGAGCGTCTCACGAAGCGATGCGCCCCCCGCAGCCGCCACGGCCACTTTGGTCAATGCTTGCAATGCGCCGGCATAATCGCCTGCACGCTGCAAGGCAAGAGCCTGGTTGAGGAAGATGCCGCTAAGACGTTTTTGCCCGCCGGGATCACTCACAGGCCTGGACACAGCTTTGTCATATGCGGCAGCAGCGGCTTGGGCATCACCCAGACGCCGATAAAGCGCGCCGATAACGATATAAGGCCAGGGGTTGTCGGGCATAAGGGCGGCTTCGGCTTCGTATTCATCGACCAAGGTCTTGAGATCATCAGGAGGACGCCCTTCGAAGTCTTTGAGGTAGGCGTCGAGGGTGTAGCGTAGAGGAATTTGGGGAGCCTGGCCGGTCACGACCGCCTGAGCCGCCTCGGGAGAGAGACCCAGAGCGGAGCCGAGTACGTCGGTTTGGAGTTTGGTGAATAGCTCGGAATTGGCGCGAACAAGTTCTTGCACAATCCGGTAAGAGCTGCCCACGAAACGGATGGGCTGAGCTGAAGGTTCAAGATGATCCCGTAACACCTTGAACACCCAAACGCGGTCGAAGTCACCAACGAGCACAAATGCCGGATGCGCCATCAGATAAGGCAACATGTATCCCATACGTGAGGTGAGCGCCAGGTAGGCGATTTCCTTAGAGCGTACATCGTTCAAAAACGCGTCTTCGGAAAAGGCCCGCCACACCACGCGCTTGCCTCGCAATCCGTTTGCTGCATCAACAGAGGAAATATCGACCACCAGATAAACGAAATGGCCCTTTTGGAGATCGGAAGAGGGCTGACCCAGTACATAAAGCGAGGTCCAACCCGCGGCCTCGTGAAGAAAATAGAAAGGATATCTAGCCCCCGTAAGCCAATAGAGTTTGCGCGTGGCTTCCAGAGGCGCCATGATGGCAGCGCCGGTCGAGATGTTTCCGCTCATCCATTGGGCGGCGGGCTTGTAGCTGTCCAGAACGGTTTTCCACTGTGGCCTTCCCTGCCGGAAATAGTCGATGGTGTTGAAGCGCCTGGAATGATCGATCATGTTGCCATAGGTACCGCTTTTTAGCTTAGGCATAGCCGTCCACACGGTATCACGTTCCAGTGCCTGCACACCGATCACCAACACCAGCAATGAGACTGCCATCGCCCGTCCGCCCCATTGCCAGACCGTTGTCGGCCTCAAGCCGCTCACAGCCCGCTGCAACACACGAGCCAAGGCCACGAAAAAGGCCGCCAGAGCAATATAGCTAAGCAAAAAGAAGGCGAAGCTCTGACCAGGGCGGAAACCCTGCCAGCCCAGATAAACGATCTGGGGGAGAAAGGGCAGAAAGATCGCCAGCAGTATCTGATAGGGCTGGCGGTTTTTGCCTCGTATCGCCTGATAGATGACAAACAGCCAGGCCAGCACAAAGAGAGGGGCGTAGAAGAAGTAGGGGACGAGATGGCTCTGGTAGTAATGCCAGGGAGCCTGCAACAAGTCGGCCAGCAAGCGGCCGGAGGGAAGGTTGCTCCCAAACTGACTGGTGGTGATGAGCACGCTGCCCACGCCCTGCGTGCCCCCCTGCACGCCTGCCAGTCGTGTGTACAACACCCAAATCCCCACTAACCCTACACCTAATCCCGTGGCAAGCAAGGCGCGTATGAGTTGCTTGCGCGTACGGTATTCCGGCACCAATGCCCACATCAACAGCGGCATAGGCAACAGCACCACAGCGATTTCTTTGGTGAAATAGCCCAGAGCCATAGCGACACCAGCAGCCACAAACCACCGCCAACCCTCACGTTCAAACGCCCGCACCATCAGGGCTATGGCGCCCAGCATAACGAAGGCGAGCATGTAATCCAGATTGATGATGGTCTGCCATTCGTTGAGGCTGAAGGAACTGAGCACCAGCAGCGCTGCCAGGAATCCTCCTGGTTTGCCGAATAGTCGTTTGCCCAGGGCGTAGACCAGGAGGGTGTTGAGGACAAAGAACAGACGTAACGCCACGAAGGTTGTCATCTCCGTGGCACCAAAAAGCCGATATATCAGGCCCATGTAGGCTGGAAAGACCAGGCGATTGGCCAAGACCGTGCTCTGATCCACATCCACCCACCCCAAGCCATGGGCCACGTTGAGGGCATGATCCATGTACCACACGCCGTCGCCGTTAAAGTTGACGGCGCGCGTGGGGAGAAAGAGGAAAAGAGTAAGTAGGAGGAGAAGGAGCCAATCTAGCACATTGTATACCCGACGAAATACGCCTCGTCTCGCGTATCGTGTGCCTGACATCAGAAACCACCTCATCAGTCTATTCGCGGCGTCGTAATGGGCACAAATATAACATCATCGAAGTAGACAGTGCCGGTACTCTTAAAATTCAGCAACCAGATTCGCACATCCTGTGCCCCGGATATCGGTTCTACGAGCCCAGAATAGTGCCGCCACTCACCAGAACGCTCCTTGGCCGCTATGTAGTCATAGCCTCGATTTCCTTTTTGCAACTCTCCACTCCACCTCCATCCTAAATAGGCATTGCCTTCGCTTCGGATCCATCCCGCAAGCAAATAATCGGTATCAGGTAACACCTTGAACCCCGTCGATACAAACCCTGTGCTCATGTCAGTCTCATTGTTTTCCAATACGCCTACTGTGGTATTTCGGCCATTACGCTCCGTCGTGACAGTTTTCTTGACTGCGGGGTTGGTTTTGTAGATATTTCCAGGATAACCGACCGGGACGCCATTCTCCTCCCCTTTTTCGAAATCTCCATTTGTCAAAAGGTTCGCTACTGTTATCCGCTGTAACCATTGACCATCGTCTAGCTCTTCCCACCCATCGTCTGGCTTTCCTGGCACGGGGCCCCCTGGTGGGGACTTCCAGAACAGCACTAATAGGGTAGGTTCTCCGCTTGCTAAGTCTTCTTCTATACCCTTATATCCCAGCAAAGTCCAGCCGTTTGAAAGTCTCTGGCCAACAGTCCAGTACGCCCCCGGAAGGTCGGCCATCTCAATAGAAGGTTCGATTGCTTTGACCAATGCTTCCTCATCATAAATCTTCTTTGGATCAAAAGTCGGGACGTCCGCCGCCAACACCTTAGCCACCTGATTCTCTGAGAAGCCGAACCGACTTTTCAGGACATCCGTTACAAACAGCCAGTAGTCCTCAGGATGCTTTTGGGCAAAGCGTCGCAGAAGTTCAGGGGTACTCTCTCCAAACCGAATTTCAAACTCATCCAAGGGCCTGGCATCACTCACCTTATAGATTTGTATCTTACCGTCCCC
>JAADFV010000076.1 GCA_013152695.1 Chloroflexota bacterium
GAGGTCGAGCCTGGTTTCGAGATGCTGGACGAGACGATGATGGCGCTGTTGCAAGAACAGGCGGTGGAGGAGGCCCTGGCTTGGGCGGCAGAACACGAGCACGCTGCTGTCCTGTTTACGGAGATGGGGGAGGGGGTGCTGCGTGGCGCTCTCAAGACTGTCCTGGCCCGGCGCCTGGATGCTGCCTTGGCGCTGCAAGGGCAGGAGGAGCCCCAGGCGCTCTTGGCCACATGGCAAGAGGAATTGCAGAAGGCTCAGGTGCAGGCGCGGCAGGCTCTGATCTCCAGCAAGGAATGGCAGGAGTGCTACCAGCACTTGCACGAGACCATTCCCCTGGACCCCAGCGACAAACTCGCCGTACAACGCCAGTCGGCTTTGCAGGCCATGGCGTGGTTCATGGCTGAGGCCGCAGACGATATCAGCACTGCTGTGGCCACATTTCGAGACTTCAAATTAAGGGGCGGTAGTAGCAAGAAGTGGCCGGGGGGCAAGGAGACGGTGGAGGCCGTCAAGGCCGATCTCAGATGGCTACGTGAGGTCCCGGAAGACTATCCTCTCCTCGACCTCGCCTTGGGGCCCCAGGATGAAGCCTGGGCGCAGTTGTTGCCGGTATTCAAGCAGGTGGCAAACGTGGCTGTGCAGAGCTACGCCAGTGCCAAGCGCCAGCGACGGGCCTTGGATTTCGATGATCTCGAAGCCAAGGCTTTGGTTTTGCTGCAGAAGCATGCGCATGTACGCCGTCATTGGCAGGAAGAGGTGCAGGCGCTGTTGGTGGATGAATTTCAGGATACGAACCAGCGCCAGCGGGCGTTGATTGAGTACGTGCAGGGGGAAAAGACGACTCTTTTTATGGTGGGCGATGCCAAACAGTCGATTTACCGTTTTCGCGGGGCTGATGTCACGGTATTCCGGCAGGAGCGTGACGCTGCTCAAGCCAGAGGTTCCGTGGTCACTTTGGATAAATCATATCGTACGCATGCAGCCTTGCTTGCCCTCCAGAATACGGTGTTGGCACCCGTGCTGGGCACTGCTGACAGCAGTCGTCATCCCTGGGAAGAACCGTTTGCCCCATTGCAGGCCGCGCATGAGCGGCCAGACAAGCTCGACCAGCCTCCCTTTATCGAACTGCACCTGGCTCTTGGCAGCAAAAAAGGAGGGGCCCTGACGCGAGCAGCAGCTATGGTCACCACACGCCTGCTGGACTGGTTCCAGACACAGGCCTACACCCCTGACGATGTCGCTATTCTCTGCCGGGCGGCCAGCTCTTTTTCCGCCTACGAAGATGCCCTGGAAGAGGCGGGGATTCCCTTTGTGACTCTATCTGGCCGCGGTTTTTATGATCGGCCTGAAGTGCGGGAGTTACTGGTGTTGTTGCGGGCTGCCGCCGATGCAGAGGATGCGGTGGCGCTGGTGGGGGCATTGCGTTCCGCCCCGATAGGGCTCAGTGATCTGTCTTTACTGCAATTGGCGCAGGATGCGCGACAACACGAGGAGGTCACTGTATGGCAGGCGCTGGCCCGCAGCGAAATGCTTCTGTCTCCCCAGGAACAGGTACGAGCACGTTTCGGCCTGGAATTGTTGCAAGAAATGCGGGCATTGGCAGGACGCGTGACTGTGGCTGAGCTGCTGGCGACCTTGCTGGATCGCTGCGATTATCTGGCTCTGCTCGTGGCCACGGGTCAGGCCCGCGCCCAGCGAAATATCGTCAAGCTCGTCGCCGACGCCCAGACCTCGGGCCTGGTACAAGTATCCGATTTTTTGGCCTATATCGCCGCGGCCAAGGGCGCTCAGGTCAAAGAGGGGGAGGCGCCCATTCTCAGCCAGGGCGCTGTGCAGATTATGACCGTGCACAAGGCCAAGGGTATGGAGTTCCCCGTGGTGGTGATCGGTGATTTGGGCTATAATCAATATCGTAAATCGAGCTTCCTGCTGACAGAAAACCACATGCTACTCAATTTGGGGAGTGATGATCGGCAAGGACCGGCCATGTTCACCTTGTATCAGGCGGAGGAGAAGAGCAAGGAAGCAGCCGAGTTGAAGCGTTTGTTGTATGTGGCAGCGACGCGGGCTCGGGAGCGGCTGCTCTTGAGTGGCACTTTTAGTCATAGTCAAAAGGGAGGTATGGGCTTGCGTGGTTGGGCGCAGGAACTGCTGCCCCGCATTCTTGGGGATGGTGTTGTCTTACCTCAGCTCGATAAGGAGGGGGATCGGATGCTGGAGCTCGAATGGCAATGTGGTGGGCAGCCGGTTTATTGCCGACTGGTCGAGCCCGGCTGGTCTCCCCAAGCGGGTGTGATGCCCGGTCAGGCCCCAAACCCGGCCGGCCAACAACGCCCGCGCGATCTGGTAAAGCCAGTGCTGGCATCTCCTCCTATCAGCGACGAGGATAGCCAGGCAGAAGATCGGGATCCGCCGCGGCGGGTGTGGCGTGTGACCGCAGCCGGCGGCGCTCTGCATGCCCCAGCCTGGGCCGTCGGTAAATTGGTGCATCATGCCCTGCAATTCTGGCGTTTCCCCGACGATGACGTCTTCGACGCCTGGCTGGCAGCTTATGCCCGCACTTTGGGCATGGTCGAGCCGGCGCAGATGCGACAGGCGATGCAGCAAGCAAGCAGGATGTTGCGCCGTTTTCAGAATAGCGCCTTGGCGCGGGAGATTGCTATGGCGGAAGTCCGCCAGCACGAAGTTCCTTACGTTTTGTCAGGCACACAAGGAGTCGAGCGGGGTGTGATCGATCTGCTTTACCGGCATGAAGGCCAATGGACCCTGATCGACTTCAAAACGGATCGCCTACGGGATGAGGAGGCAGCGCGGGAGTCATTGACCGATCCGGCGAAGAATTATGAGCAGCAGGTTCGGCGCTATGTAACCGCCCTGAATACGCTTATGGGGATAACCCCGCGGGCCCTGATTTGTTTCCTGAATGTAGGTGGTGGAATTTGGATGAGAGAACTAAAACCAACCAGGGATACTGATTCTGCCTAAAAGACGGCGGATCGGGGGAGAACAACCCTCTTCTCCGGAAGTGAGGGTCGGTTACGTGGGAGCTAACGGGTTCTTATTTGGGTGCTGTGGTCAGCTTTTGCCGGTGATGAGCCTTCCCCTACACTTTAGCTAACAGGGAACGTATTATCGGAAAGTTGTAACATGCCACAGAGACGTGATATAGTTTTGTCTGTTACTGCTGATATTTCATTGATAACCATGGCCATATCTTGCTTATCGATCAAGCGTTAAGGGCCTGTAGACATAGCGTGCAGAATTGGCCTTGCCACCCCAAAGCCAACTCTTTTTCCGTACGACCGGTTTTAGTTTAAACAATCGCAAGAGGATGTTTAGATGGTTATCGACTTGATTCATAATGCCGCCTTGCTCATTGCCTTGTCGGCCCTTTATGGTCTTTGGTCACGTTTTAGAACAGACGGTACTTTGCGTGCTCAAGGGCTTTTGGGGTTTCTTTTTGGGGGTATGGCTATCATTGCGATGACCATGCCTCTTCACTATCGTCCTGGCATTATTTATGACGGTCGTTCTATCGTCTTGGCCATGGCTGGATTATTCGGGGGGCCTGTCGCCAGTATTGTCGCAATTTTACTTGCGGGGACCTATCGTTTGCTGCTAGGAGGCGTGGGGGTTTGGGCCGGCCTGGCTACGATTATCCTCTCTCCCTTCGTGGGGATGGTTTTTCGTCGACTCTCTCATAACCAGCCATGGACATTAGGCTGGCTCCAGCTTTATGCCCTGGGTGTTGTGACGCATGTCGTTATGCTACTCTGCCAATTGTTGCTTCCCCCTGTCCTCGCCCTCACCACCATCAGCCAGATTGGGCCCTCGGTCATGTTGGTCTTCCCGGTTGCTACGCTGCTCATCGCATCGCTCCTGGCTGATGAGGAAAAGCGGGTCAACATGGAGAAGAAATTGAAAGAGAGTGAGGAGCGTTTCCGCGAAGCATTTCGCACCAGTCCCGATTCCATAGGCATCACCCGTTTGGAGGATGGTTGCATCGTGGATGTCAACGAGGGCTTCACCGCCATTACCGGTTATAGCCGTGAAGAAGTGGTCGGGAAGACCGCCAAGTCGATCAATGTTTGGGCCGATTCTGCTGATCGGACAAAGTTGATTGCCGCCCTGCAACGGTACGGCTCCGTCAAGAACATGGAAGTAGAATTTCGCGCCAAAGATGGCCGTATCATCCCCTCCCTCCTTTCGGCTAAAATCATCATGTTGGATGATGTTCCTCATATCCTTTCCATTACTCGAGATATCGAAGAGTTGAAACGAGCAGAGGCATCTTTGCGGCAATATGCCCGTCGTTTGGAAGGCCTGCGCGAAATCGATCGTGCCATCCTTGCTGCTCAATCACAAGAGGAGGTCATCCAGGCTGCACTCAGCTATTTGCGCGAACTGGTGCCTTGTCAGCGGGCTGGAGTGGCTCTCTTAGATGCGGCGACCGGTAATATGACCGTAATGGCTGTGCAAATCGATCATAAAGTGCTGGAGAGCATCGACCAGCACCCGCCTATAGGCGTGACAGACACCCTTCGACAGGGAAAACCGAGAGTAATTGCAGATCTGGCGGCCACATCGCCGCTGAATCCTTCCGAACAATATTTGCTGCAACAAGGGATTCACTCCTTTGCTAACATTCCTCTCTTGGCCCAGAAGACGTTACTCGGTGTCCTCAACCTCGGCTCCAGGCAGATCAATGCCTTTGGCCAAAAAGAGATCGAGATTGCGCAGGAGGTGGCGGATCTTCTGGCTATCGCCATCCGTCAAGCCAACCTGCGTGAAGCCATCCAGCGCCATACCGACGAACTCGAGGAACGTGTGGCCGAACGAACGGCAGAGTTACAATCATTTGTTGACCTCATGGTGGGCCGCGAAATCCGCATGGCCGAACTGAAGAAAGTCATTCGTTCCCTCCGGGCGCAGTTGCAAGAGGTTGGAGTGGAACCGGTTGCCAACGATCCCCTGGCACCATGGGAGCAAGAATAGTTTCCTTGAATACGGGTTTTCCTATCGCAATAGAATGAATCATCACATGAAGCCACAGAGTTTATCTTGCAAAATCAGACTCATCGCTCTAGACAGTGCAATTTTCCTTCTGTTCATTGTGTCAGCATGGTCGCTATTGATGGCGTTGGCGGGAGAGGAAAACGGCCACATAAAAGTCGTTTATGTTCTTGCCGCGCTGAGCATCCTCCTTCTTCTTTTTTTTGGAGGGTGGTACGCTCTCCGACATCATATCGAGGCCCAGCGCAAGTTAGCTTTGAAGGAGAGCGAGGCAAAATACCGCAACTTCTACGAAAACGTGCAGGATGTGATCTATCGCACAGATTATCACGGCATTATTACTGATATCAGCCCTTCGATAGAATACCATACCGGCTACCGCCCTGAGGAATTCGTAGGGCGACATGTTCAGGATTTTTTCTACGATCCTGAAGAATATGCTGCCCTGGATGCTGCAATAGAGCAAAACGGAGTGGTCAATGACTTTGAGATTCGTTTGAAGAACAAGGATGGACGGATAGTGCCTACCTCGGTAAGTAGCCGAATTGTCTTTGACAGCCAGGGGCAAGCTATCGCTACAGAGGGGGTTTTACGCGATATCAGCACTCGCAAAAAGATGGAAGCCTCGATGCAGCAGCAATTATGGTTTTTGCGGGCTCTCAATGAAATTGCCCAGATTATTATCGAGAACGATAAGCCGGAGAAGATGCTGTCGGAAACTATCCGTGTCGTAGGCGAGACCCTCAAGGTTGATAGAGCCTTAATTTATCAGGTAGCATTCGACAGTGATCATGCCATCGGCCTGGGGGAATGGATAAATCCACGGCACGAGAACATTGAATCATCAAAAGCGACCTTCCCCCTGGAATTCTTCCTCGGCGCCATTAACGAAATGCGACGAAGCCAGCAGTGGCTGGAAAGCCATGATGATGCCATCGATCCTCATCTTCTCGAAGATGGTTCTGCTCAGTTGCTCCACCAGCACATGCACATCAAAAGCTTGCTGTGGTATCCTTTTGCATTTCAGGAACAGGGCTACCATGTCCTTGTGCTGAATCAAATCAGTGAGCGTCGGACATGGCAGAAAGAAGAAATAGACTTTGTCGCCGCTACCAGTCGCCAGGTCAGCATTGCATTAGAAAAAATCGCTTTGCTCGAAGAAACACATCGCCGAGCAGAGGAATTTGCTGCTTTGTATGAAACCAGCACCACGCTTTCGGTGGAACATGATCTCAATACGCTGCTGAATGCAATCGTAGAACGTGCCACAGCTTTGTTAAAGGTGCCGGCAGGAGGCATGTACCTCTACGATCCCACGACGAGGGAACTGGAAGTTGTCGTGGCTTCTGGCTCCACCATTCCGCTGGGAACGCGTTTACGCCTGGGGGAGGGGATGGCCGGTCGGGTCGCCCAAACCCAGCGCCCTCTTCGAGTCGAGGATTATTATTCGTGGACGGGCCGCTCGCATAAATATGAAGGCATTCCTGTACGGGCCACGCTCGAGGTGCCGATTCTTCATGGCGGCGAGCTCATCGGCGTCCTGGTTGTACACGAAATTGGTGATTCGAAGAAGACATTCTCTGATGCCGATGAACACTTGCTTTCCCTATTCGCCGCGCAAGCAGCCAGTGCCATTCGTACAGCTCGATTGGTCGACGAAATCCGACAACATGCGGCCGAGCTTGAGGAGCGCGTCCGTGACCGGACAGCAGACCTGAACCTGCGTGTGGAAGAGGGGGCGCGCCTGAACGAGGCCATGCGCAATCTCTTGGAGGACTTACGGGCGGCCAATCGCCGCGCCGAAGAAACAGCACGCAATTTAGAGCAGGCCAATGCCGAATTGGAGTCATTTGCCTCCTCCATTGCCCACGATCTGCGCTCCCCCTTGCGCGGCATCGATGGTTGGAGTTATATTTTATGGGAAGATTACGGCAAGCAGCTCGATGAACAGGCTCAGGAATATCTCAACCGTATCCGTGCCGAAGCCCGACGCATGAGTCAAATGATCGACGCCTTACTTGCCCTTGCCCACCTCAGTCGCAAGGATATGCTATGGGAATCGGTGGATCTAAGCGCCATGGCGCGTACGATTGCCCAACGATTACAAGAAGAACAGCCTCAGCGTCGGGTAGAGTTTATCATCCAACAAGGATTGACGACAAAAGGTGATCTGAATCTGCTGGAAATTGCTCTTACAAACCTCATCGGTAACGCCTTCAAATTCACAAGTTCTCGCCCTCTGGCCCGTATCGAATTTGGCCAAACCGAGATCGAGGGTCAACCAACTTACTTTGTGCGCGACAACGGCGTCGGTTTTGATATGGCTTACGCCTCACAATTGTTCGGAGCCTTTCAGCGCCTACATGCCGCCAGCGAATTCCCGGGTACGGGTATCGGCCTGGCCACAGTACAACGCATCATTCAACGTCACGGCGGCCGTGTATGGGTCACGGCAGAAGTAGACAAAGGTGCAACCTTCTTTTTTACGCTTAAGGAAAGAATATGAATACCAACTGCATCCTCTTAGTCGAAGATAACCCCAGCGATGTGGAGCTGACTCGACGCGCCCTTGACCAAATCACAAATAACATTGCTGTTGTCAAAGATGGTCAGGAAGCGCTAGATTATCTATTTGGTGAGGGTGCCTATACGGGCCGCGCTACAACTGATTTGCCTGCTTTGGTGTTGCTAGATTTGAAATTACCACGTCTGAGTGGACTGGAAGTCTTGAAACGGATCCGAGCTGATCTCCGCACTCGGCGCCTGGTGGTGATCATGCTTTCCTCTTCGCGGCAGGAAGAGGACGTGATTGCCAGCTATGAGCTGGGGGTCAACAGCTACATCCGTAAACCGGTCAATTTCGCCGATTTCACAGAAGCGATCAGGCTGTTGGGGTTGTATTGGCTGGAAATCAATGAGCCACCACCCCCCACAGGCAGGTAAATGGGGGAGAACACCAACAGCGACGCAAGTTTTCCGGGGACATCTTAAGCGGGGCATTTTTACGCTAGCGGGTATGTTGCGGGGATGAACTTCGATACCTCACGGATACGGTGAAAACCAGCGCTCATCACACCTGCAACGCAAGGGGAAACCA
>JAADFV010000077.1:0-8051 GCA_013152695.1 Chloroflexota bacterium
CCGCAGCGCGTGCGTGGTGGCAAGCGGCAGCCAGGTGGGGGAGGTGAAAAGGTTTTGAAAAGGAATGAGAGAATGTTGGAAGAAAATGGAATGTGGAAGTAAGTAAAATGGATCAAGTATAGTGCCATCCAGCGACGGCATTTCTCCTCTTCTGGAAAGGCGTTTTGATGCGCATCCTAAAAAGGCGGGAATTCTTGCTAAACATATCAATGTTGGAATTGTAAACCACCATCGCTTTTTTCATGACAATAAGGTTATGAAAAAGTGAGGATCACTTGGAGGAATCATCATGCCTGATTGCAGAGAAGAATTAAAAAAATCTAGTCGCAAGGCTTGGCAAAAATTGAGTGATCCCGATTATTACGACCGATATATTCATAGGCGTTTACCTGAGGAATTGGCCTGTGCCGAGGAGATTGCTGCTGACGATGGAATGCCGCGATTGATAGGGATCGGAAAAGATGTTGGCACTCTTGCCTTGATGGTAGGCACCTCGTTGGAACCTCTATTGCAACTCGTGTGCGTGCTCAAACCCAAACGAGTGCTTCTTATCTTAAACACTCGATATCCGACACGAGTGGGGAAAGACCAAGGTGCATTACTCAAACGACTGATAACGGATTTATCTGAAGTCAAGAATCTGCCGGACCGTTGGCGTCCTACCGTGCGTAGGGAAGATATCACGTGCGAAATCATTGCACAGGATACGCCTACCGGTGTTTTTCGGGCGTTGCAGGAATCTCTGAGAGAGGAGCCTCCTAAGGGGACGGTCAATGTAGTCGATGTGACAGGGGCAAAAAAGAGCATGGTTGTCGGCGCGTTTCTCTATGCCGCACACTCCGGTTTGCCCATCACTTATGTCGATTTTGACGCCGATCAATACGACCCAGATTGGGGGCGTCCCTACGGCTATGCCTGTAAAATCCGGGAGATCGCAAATCCTTATCAGGCTTTTGCTTTGCGAGATTGGGAGCGCGTGCGGGAGCTGTATGGACAATATCAATTTCGGTCGGCGCGAGAATTGTTGGCGGGGATCAAGGAGGTGATGCTGAGGGATCTGGAGGGTGGGACGAATGTGGCACCTCTTTATGGAAAGGAAGATGTGGAGAAAGTGCGGCGGCTAGAACGGCTGTTAGAAGTGTATGAGCTGTGGGAGAATGGCGATTATCATCAGGCTTTGCAGGAGGCGCAAGCAGACGCCCTTTCAATGGTCTTGTTGCCCGATGCCATTGAGAAGTTGGGTCCACACTGGCCCCACGCGAATGAGAATACAGATGCAGAGGCGGCCGCCAAGGAATTGCTCGCGGCCCATATGGATTTGAAACAAGGAGCAACGTCTCCATATGACTCCCTGTTCGCCAGACCAATTTTGCTGCTGGCCTATGTGTTAGATGAGCAAGCTAAAATCGAGCGCTTGGTGACCAAAAATGAGGATTACCGGTCGGGTTACTTGCGCGCGGCAGGCCTGCATGAATTCTTGCTCAAGACTAGGATGGCGTTGTGCTGGGTCAATGACGCCCTTGAAGCGAAACCCAAAGGGGCAACCAAGTGGGGAAGTGTTGCCGATTTTGGCCCTAATGAACATGACGCTTTCAAATCTATGGTGAATAATGCCAAAGAATACAGGTTTCGACAAGCGCTTCGGTCATCAGACAATGGCGAGCGTTCCGCCTTCAGCGTCAAAGGCGGAAATATTCGACTCAAGCGGGACGCCCCAGTTCTTGCTCCCTATCTGCCATTATCTGCGCTTGATGTCAATACGGTTCTGATAAATGAAGGGGATCAGGCTCGTCCTCTTTTCGTCAAGCTCCGAGGGGAGGTGATTCACACCCATCTTTCCATTCCCAAAGTGGTGGCGGAAGAGGCGCTACGTCTTTTGGATGGTGCCATGCAGGAATTTCAGGAAAACTGGTTTTCTTTTTTCCATCGAGATATTGAAATTATTGAGCAAACTGCCGTTCCAAAATGGGAGAGACTATGTGCAGAATTAGAACTCGATTTCCTACCACCCCGATTACGCGATTGATTCCTTGCAGGAGGTGTTGTCATGCGTTATCTGTTGGCCGCTGAGGCCGATAAAATCCAGGATTTCGTCTTCCGTTCCTCTCGCCTGCGACAGGTGGTGGGTGCCAGTCAGCTTCTCAGTCGTTTTTGCCGGGAGGGTATTTTGCCATTGCTGACTGAGCACAGGGGCGAGATTGTAGTCAATGATGGCGGAAGTTTTCGGGTTGTGCTCGATGACCAAGCGGAGGAGAGCGCGTGGGCGAAAGCCGTCGCTTTTGGCGCCGATCTGGCCGAACTTTATCACAGGACGCTGGGCGGATCGTTGTCTGTGGCCGCACCTGTAAAATTGAACGGCGATTTTCGCAGCGCCAATGAGGCTGCCGGTAGGAACTTACGTCGGGCCAAGCAACACCGGCAGGGCGTTGATGCTGATGCACAGATGCCCTATGTGGCTTATTGCGCCTCTTGTGGTGTGGAGCTGGCGGTGACGTATGGGCATCTGAGCGGTGAAAAAGAAACCGAGCGGGACCGGTATCTCTGCCAGACATGCCAAAACAAAGCTCAGGAGCGGACAACCAATCAGAAGGACTTGCTCGACGATTTCCTTGCGCTCGTTGTTGGCTCAGAGAAAGATTTGGAACAGTTCGAATGGCCGGAAGACGCGGGAAAGGTGGGGAGATATGACCTGAGCGGGCGGAATTACGTGGCCTATCTGGTGGCGGACGGCAATGGCATGGGCCAGATTTTCGGACGTTGCAACGAGGAACAGATCAAGAGGTTGTCTGAGAAACTGCCGCAGGTTGTCAGGGAAAGCCTGGCCCGTCCCACCCAGCAACTGATGCGCCATCTGGTCGAAGCAGAGGTGGCCGGAGAGTGGGACGCGCCTGTGTTGCCCCTGATTCTAGGAGGTGATGATGTTTTTGTTCTACTGCCCGCATCCTATGCGCTGGATTTCGCCCGCCAGTTTTGTCTTGGTTTCGAGGCGGGTATGAGAGAGGTGTTGAAGGAGCCTATCTTCGACGATCTACATGCTCCTCCTCCCACCATGTCCGCGGCGGTGGTCATCTGCAAGAGCAAGTATCCATACACACTAGCGCACCGACGGGGAGAAGCATTGCTGGCCGAGGCTAAGCGTATGGGCAAGCGCCTTGCGGCCCGCGCAGGGGAATATCATTCCGTCGTGAACTTCGAGGTCATTCTTGGGAACCGGTTGGCAGCAGAAAAAACAAAAGACGCGATTGGGTCAGCAGTCCCCACGCTAAGGCCCTATTGGGTCAACCGAGGCTCGGTCGACCTTTCGGCTGAAGCGCTTGCATTCGGGATTGATTTGGGTGCGTTGTTACAGCAACGGTTAAAGTTGAATGCGCTGCCCAGCAAACGCCTGCATCAATTACGCGACCTCTTCCGACCCGAATTACTGTCGAAGATCTCCCTTGGTCCCGAAATGGAGCAATCGTTGCGAAAATGGCAAGACCGGTTACGTCCTGTATTGAAACGCAGCGGACAAGAAAAAGAGCTGGAGCAAGCGCTGGCCGCTTTGGGGGATAGCGGTGATAGCGACGAAATCGCTTACTGGCGAAACGTAGATCGAGGGGAAGGGGAATATCTAGCACAGGGATTCCTGGATCTAGTGCAAACATGGCATTTCTCGCAAGATCTGGCGTATTCGCCAGAATGCTATGAACCTACAGATGAAGGGGAAGATACATGTAAGGAGGTAAAAGCATGAAACTAACTTTCGAAATTATCTTCAAAAGTGATTACCACATTGGCGCGGGATATGGCTTGCCGCCCGAGGTGGATTCGGCTCTGCATCGGGATGCGGACGGTGCGCCTGTCATGCGAGGAACGATTGTAGCGGGTTTGTTGCGACAGGGACTGTATGATCTGCTGCAACTTCCCCCTATGCAAACCCATCGCCATTGCAAGGCATCGGGCCTTGAAGGAGAAGGCGTGCCAGAGTATTGCGGACAGTGGGGAGACGAGAAGGACCTGTGTCCCATCTGCGCTCTGTTTGGCACGCCAAGAAATCCCAAATCCTGGCGCATTTCTTCGGCTCGCCCCAAAGAAATTCCCAGATTGCTCACAAGGTCAGCGCGCTGGCAGGCTGGCAAGACTGCGGCACATGTGACCACGCGGGCTCGCATCAATCCTCGCACCCGTCGAGCTGAGCACAACAAATTATTCAGCCGAGAGGAGGGAAATGGATGCCTGATTTTTCGTTTCGAGGCGGAAACCCAACGTCACGACCGGAACGCGATGGATCAGGCGGCCTGGCTGACAGCCGCGGCCCGGATGGTGCGTCGTCTGGGCGCGGGACGGCGTCGGGGTCTGGGAGAATGCGAGATCCAACTGGTGAGTGAGGAGGACGACTACTCTCAGGAACAATTATTGGAGCACTTTTCGGCGGTGTTGCGGGGAGAGGAGAGACAACCGCCTGTAGATGAGAAGCCAACCTGGAGCGACGTCTCTTTACCCGAAAAGCTAGAACAGCATGATTACCGGGTTCGTATACTGATTCGGCTGGATGAACCTCTCTTGCTGGCCCATCGCGCCGAAGCGGGCAATCAGTTTGAAACGGTGACCGTGCTTCCTGGCGTTGTGCTGCGCGGGGCTTTAGGATGGCGCATCGCAGAACGCCTGGGTACCGCATTGAAGGACACAGCGGTTTATGAG
This sequence comes from Chloroflexota bacterium, assembly GCA_013152695.1. The sequence continues at coordinate 4,681 of JAADFV010000077.1, forward strand.
ATTTTCCTGGACCTCTTCTTTCGGGATGCTGTGCGTTTCTCCTATCTCTATCCGGTGGTCCCAGACGCGCGCAATTGGGCTCTGGGGTATCTTCAGGTCCCGGTGCCGCTGGATCTGCGCACCTGTGAACTGTTTCCAGGATACAAGGAAATGCGCGAACACGGCGTATGGCGGCTGACACAAAGTCAATCCGTTCCTGAGGCGTGTCCAGAATGTGCGCAAACCAAGGGGGGGTATGAAAGCCGACTCGAAGCTATTGCAGGCTTCATCACACTGAACAGTGTGCAGCCCACCATCGGCCCCGAGCCCTCCCGTTCTGTAGAGATGCATATTCGCATGGATGGACGCACGGGCCGGGTGCGCAGCGGCGACCTCTTTGGCTATGTGGCATTGGAGCCAGGGCAGTATTTCGTAGGCGAAATCACTTGTTCTTCTGAGGCTGTGTGGCAGATATTGCTGCAGATGGCCGGGCTGGATGAACATGCCGGTGATATCTCCCTAAGGTTGGGCAAAGCCACTCGCCGTGGCTATGGTGCGGTCACCCTGAACTGGCAAACTGACAAAGACCCGCTGTGGCATGGGAAGCCCATTGAAGAACGGGTGACCAGTAAGGAGGGGGTGGTCATGACCCTCTTCAGCGATGCTGTAGTGCTCGACGATTGGGGACGTAGTGTGCGCGGGTTCCAGTCGGATTGGATTGCCCAGGAGTTGGGATTGTCATCCGACCAGGTCACAGTTGATGAGGAGCGAGCGTTCAGTTCCGTGCGTCCTATTGCTTCTTTCGATGCCAACCTGGGCCTGCCTCGCCATCGTGACTGGGCTCTGGCCGCGGGCTCCACCGTACGACTTTCCTTCAGGAATATCAATCTGAAAGCTTTGCAAGCCAAACTGGCCCGGACTGAACAGCGAGGCATTGGCCTGCGACGAGAAGAAGGGCTTGGATTGGTGACCTTCAACCACCCCATCCATCTCGATCCTACGGAGTGGAAGTTTGATTCCCTGGATCTTTCCGCATTTACTTTAGCCACCAGCGGCGGGGCGATGCAGGCTCTTAATGATTTTCGAGAGACATGGCGGGAGCACCTGGAGGAGCGCTTCAAGGCAAATCTCTATGGCTACGCTCCCTTTGAGGCCGCAGCCCGCATGATGCAGACAACGCCAGGATCTCAAGCGACTGCCTTGCAGTCAAGGTTAGAACGAGTAGGAATCCAAACTGAGATCATTGATGAAAAACTGGCGGGACGAGATGACGAACCGCTGGCTGACAGCGAGAAAGGACGCCTAGGAATGCGGGCTTTGTTCCAACTACTGAATGACCTGCAACAAACGATTGACGAATACATCGATATGGGCGCAGACACCCAACAGCTCTGGAAAATCGGGCTGGAGATGTTGGCCGAGCGCGTGGCCGCTCCCGTCCGGGATAAACAGGAACCCAGGAGGTGAATCATGACTGTGCGAACGATTACCGGAACAATAACCCTACGCACTCCCTTGCACGTGGGATCGGGCCAAGGCAATGACACGGTGGATGATCTGCTGCGACGCGACGCCCGCGGTCGCCTGATCATCCCCGGCCCGAGCCTGGCCGGAGCGTTGCGAGCCATAGCCACCCGTCTGGCTCCGCGACTAGGTGGGGGTGTGTGCCAGGCTTTACAGACGAATCCGCAAAAAGGTAGGGCGTGTGGGTGTCTAACCTGTCGGCTTTTTGGCGATATCAACCCACAGGAGACAGAGGGCGCGGCCTCAGGGATGATTATCTACGATGCGGTGCTGACGGATGATCCGGGCACGGTGATTCGCGATGGCGTGGGCATTGACCGGGCAACCGGAGCCGCGGCTCGCAAGGAACGGTTGAAGTTCGATCTGGAAGTGTTGCCTGCAGGCGCGGTCTTTCATCTGCGCATGGAACTGGACCCTTATTTCCACAATGACAAAGCGTTGCAACTGCTGGCGGCCAGCCTGACAGAATGGCGGGCGGACCGAGGCGTGGTGGGCGGCCGCGTGGCCCGTGGGCTGGGCGCGTTTTCACTGGAGGAGATTACCTTTCAGGACGAAACCCCGACCGATGCGGCTTCATTGGTGGCGTTCTTGAAACAGGGCCCCGACTGGCAGGGAAGCGGACGAGACAAAAGCTGGGTGACAAAGCTAACCAAGAGTGCGCGTGCCAGCTTAAGCGCCTGGCCCGAAGCAAAAAAGGATATCCCCGTGGCCCGGACCTGGCTATTGGCGGAATTCACCCTGGTCGCAGATGGCCCCATCCTTATCAACGATCCGGTGCGGGCTGCGCAGGGAGGCTTCGATCACGCCCCGCTGCTAGCCACGTATGACAAAAACGCCCGTCCGGTGTTGCCAGGCTCCAGTCTTCGGGGCGTGCTGCGCAGCCAGGCGGAACGCATTGCCCGCACCCTGGCCACCCGCCATCCCGAGGGTTGGGAACATTTCAAAGCGCACTGTCCGGCTTGTAATCCACTGACCACAAATACAGGTGATCCGGTCGCCAGTTGTAACAGCTTCATCAAAGGGTTGCCTGCAAAAGAACGACGGAAGCTCGATAAAATCGGCGCAGAAGATTATCTGTGCATGGCCTGTCGCCTGTTTGGCAGCCCCTGGAATGGCAGCCGTTTGCGGGTGGAGGACGCGTACCTGGAACCGGGAACAGATCCCAAGCCGAAGGTGATGGATTTTCTGGCCATCGATCGCTTCACCGGCGGGGGACGGGAGGGCGCCAAGTTCGACGCAGTGACGTTGTGGAAGCCTCGATTCCGGGTGCGGTTATTCCTGGAAAACCCACAACCGTGGGAGTTGGGCTGGCTGGCCTTGACGCTGCGAGACCTGCACGAGGGCCTGACCACGGTGGGCTTTGGTCGAACCAAAGGCTTTGGCCGGGTGCAGATCGACTCGCCCGAGGTCAGCTTTGGCGCGTTGCACAAGGATGATTGGTTGATGTTGGCCACTTCTGAGGAGGAAAAAGCGCATGCTCTGGCAGTGTGGCCCCAGCAACCCGATTTCAGCGGTCTGTACACCGTACTGAGTTATGCCGCCACGCAAAAGGACGACTGGCTGAAGCTGGCCAATGACTGGGTGAAGGCGTTCCACGCCGAGATAGAAGCGCATCCTCGCCACACTGGTTTTGTCTTGCAAAAAGACAGCTACTTCGATAGAAAGGCTGGCCGCTACCAGCTTTCGCAGCTTTACCCCGTGGAGGCAGGATAATGACCACAAAGACGATTGATTTCGAACAAATCTGGCAGAGTATTCAGAAAGCCAGACTGAAAGAAGAGGACACATTTCCTCAGGCATGGGGCGGGCGGTTCGCGGCCCAGACCCCTACCGACTTTCTGGAAAAGTGGCTGGGGAGCAATCTGGCG
>JAADFV010000077.1:8063-13373 GCA_013152695.1 Chloroflexota bacterium
GGATATGGGAGCATACTGACGGCATCGCCTGGGGGCGGACGCCCGATAGCCAGCCGCCACGAACCACGCCCCTGCAACGAGCAGAGCTATTTGGCCCGGACGGGCATCTTTCGTTGCGGCGGGATGGCGCGGATCGCTGGCAGTGGCGCTTCGTAGGCCCTGCAAAAGCGACGTTGCCCGCGGGCATGGAAGGGACGCCTTGGCTCCCTGATCCCCACGTAGCGCTCCAACGCTATGAGGAAAAGGTCATCCTGTGGGGGAAAGAGGTTCGCCGGGAAATCGACGGGCGGGAAGAGGGCGTTGGGCGATGGTGGGATGACCGGGTGGGCGCTGCGCGGCTGCTCTATCCCCCGCATCTCAGCGGCATAGAACGCGTATATCTTCATTTCTATCGTTACACACAGGCCGGGCGCACGGTGCTGGTGCAGTACCTGGGCCTGGGTGATGAAAAGGAGGTTGTATCATGGCCAAAATAGAAGGAACTGTGCAAACACTTAGCCATCATTCTGGAAAAATCCGGGGGGATGATGGCAAATTATATAAATTCAATCGCAAGGCTATTGATGACAATCGATTTGATGAAATCAAGCGAGGGCAGCGAGTCCGCTTTCGGCCCGATGATGAACGAGCGCGCGAGGTGGAGTTGTTGGATGAAGTTGTACCTATCAAGCACAAGCCGCGTCGACACTCACCGCCCCAACCGAAGGGGCCTTATCGTTTTCTCAATCCATATAATTTCGTGCGCACGCTGGAGCCAAAAAGTCCCAACGCAGCGCCGCTGCTGGGTCGCGTGCCGCCCCCGCCCCATGACCGTTATGTAGGCCTGAGCGGTCGCATCACCTGCAAGCTGACCGCGACCACGCCTCTGTTCGTTTCCGACAGCGAGGGTGTTACTGTGGAACGCGTGGAAGGCAAGGAACACAAGCACTATCGTTTTTTCCGCGACCCGGACGGCAATATCGCCATTCCCGGAACCAGCCTGCGCGGGCCTGTGCGCTCGGTGTTCGAGGCGGTGACCAATTCCTGTTTCGCCCATTTCGAGGGAGACAAGCGCCTGAGCTACCACCTGGCCGCGGACCAGGCGTCAAGGCTGATTCCTGGTCGCGTACGGAAAAATGGCGACGTGTGGGAACTGGAGTTGCTGCCTGGAACCACGCCCGCGACGCCGGAACGACGGCCATCCGGGCCACAATACGCTGCATGGGTTCCGCTGTATCGACCTTTGTGGGCCAGCCGCACCTATCGACAGAAACCCAACACGCCTTACGCCCGGCGTTCCAAGTTGCCCAGATCCAAACTGGAACATGGAAACCCGTATTGGGCTATCATCGAGAGAATAAAACACCCAATGCGTCATTTCGAATTCTGGAATGTGACGGCGTTAGCTGATGACAAAACGGATTTGCCCAGGCCAACACAGGGTCAGCGTATTGTGCAAGGCTATCTGTGCATCAACAACCAGAATATCGAGAACAAGCATGATGAGCGCCTTTTCTTTAGAGCCCCGAACAATTCTTCTATCAATACGCCCTTGAAGCTGACCGATGACGTTCTGAAACACTATGAAGAACTAATTGCCGACTATCAGGAGCGCCATGAGGATGATGTGCGAAAACGCAAAAATCCAGAAGTTCCTGCTGGCAAAAAGCCTGCCTTTAGTCGGTTTATCGTGCATAAAGATGCGAAAAAGCTGAAGGAAGACGATCTGGTCTATGCCATGCTGGAGCGAGCCCAGGGCGGATGGCAGGTGAAGTTCCTGGTTCCGGTCTCGGTGCCGCGGGTGGGGTATGAACGAACGATCGGGGAATTGCTGACGCCCGGCACCCTAAAAGCATGTCAGGATGTTGATAAACTCTGTCCGGCCTGCCGCACCTTTGGCTGGGTCCATGCTCAAGCAGAGAAGGTGCCGCTAGATGCGTCCGCGGCCTATGCCAGCCGCGTGCGTTTTTCTCTCGCCCGACGCATTACGTCGCCAGGAGAGCCCTTTGATGTGACTCTGGCGATTTTGGGCAGCCCCAAGCCCACCACTACCCGGTTTTATCTGCGACCACAGAATGGCAAGCCTGAAAAAGGACTAGATGACGACAAAGTGAGTTACGACGCGCACGGCCAGGTGTTGCGGGGCCGCAAGTTCTACCGCCATCATGGCCAGAAATTGAGCCGGCAGGAGTATGAACGGGCCGGGGGTGGCAAGAGCGATCAGAACCGCACGGTGCACGATGTACAGCCCGCGGGAACGGTTTTCGAGTTTACGGTGGAATTCGAAAATCTGGCCCAGGTGGAGCTGGGCGCGCTGTTGTGGAGCCTGGAAATGGAAGGCTGGCATCATCGCCTGGGATACGCCAAGCCCCTGGGCTTTGGGTCGGCTGTCATCCAGATCGAGTCGTTGCAGGTGTTGGCGCCCGACGCCCGCTACGCGAGTTTGCAAGCGAATGCGGGCTGGCAGGACGCGTTGGCGCAAAAGGAGGCGTGGGTGAAGGCGTTCAAGGAGGCCATGAGGGAGCGTTATGGCGCTGCTTTCGAAGATCTGCCCAATGTGCGGGATATGCGGACGCTGCTGGCGGAGACGGCGCCTTTGCCAGTGCATTATCCCCGCTCTAGCCAGAAGCCGAATCCAGAAGGCAAGAATTTCGAATGGTTTGTGGGTAACAAACGCAGTGGCCGTAACGCCGGACCGCGCCTGGTTTTGCCTCTGGCCGAAGATGACACGAAAGGCTTCCCACTCATAACCAAAGATGGTAGTCGCGTAGAAGGATAAGAATTATGTCCAAACGTAAAGCCGGAAAAAAGCGGCAACCTCCACCCTGGAAACAAAAGCAGAAAGATGCCCGCAAAAAAAGGCGGGCCGAACAACGTTTGAAGCAGGAAGCCAAGCAAGCGCGGCAAGAAGGTGCAGCTCCAGATCAGGTTACACCTAAACTACCCTGGCCCGAATCGCGACGCAGCAATGTTTCTTGGGAAAACTACCGCTTCCTCAATCCCTACAATTTTGTGCGCTATTTGCCTGAACCGACTATTCCGCCAGGCGATCCTGAAGCGGCATTGCTGAGCCGCTGTCCACCTCCGCCTCACGATCGCTATGTGGGCTTGACGGGACGAATTACCTGCCGCATGAAAACTGAATCACCTCTGTTTGTGAGTGACAGCCATAATGTTGTTCCCACACCTTTTATAGATGAATCAGGAAAAAGGCGCGTCCATTATAGCTATCGCTTCTTTCAGGTGGATGGAGAAGATGCAATTCCTGCAACCAGTCTTCGCGGCATGATCCGTTCAGTGTTCGAGGCTGTCACCAATTCTTGTTTCGGCGTCTTTACGCCGGAAGAGCGCCTGGATTACCGCCAGGTGGATATGGCAAGGGAGATGCAAGCAGCCATTGTGACCAGAATCCCGCAAAGTGAGGAGGATCACGGTGAAGTGGCATTATGCGAGGATGCGCGTATTCCAGCTTATACAGATAATCCTAGAATCGATGTCAATGGTTGGGAGTGCGGTGAAATAGGGTATACAATCCTTTCTGAAAGCGGTAAGACGGTCGTTGAATGGGGAAGCGTTTATGATACAGATGAGAGACCCATCACTGAAGGGTGGGTGAAAATTACCGGCCGTACTATTCCTGGGAAAAAGCATGAGCGATTTTTCTACTTTCCCGAAGGAAAACAGAAAGCCCCCAAAGCCATCTTCGATTGGGAGCGCATGCAAGACTACAATGCTGTTCTTGAAGGTCAAATCAAAGATGAGACGCGTGCGTTCAAGACCTATTATCAACATCGAAACTTGGCAGTAGGTGATCTTGTTTATGTGAGGCTAAGTGATAACAAAAAAGATATTCTCGATATCAGTTTGGTCAAGGTTCCCCGTCTCAAATTCCGGAAGTCGTTGGCGGACCTGCTTCCCTCACATCTACATCCCTGCGAGCGTTATGATGAACTCTGTCCGGCTTGCCGTAGCTTTGGCTGGGTGAAGGGCGCGCACCGACGGGAATCAGCTACGGAGGATAAGGAGGAGCGTATCGCTTATGCTGGTCGAGTGCGTTTCTCCTTCGGTAAATTGGTCGAGGATAAGGGAGTCTATGATGAAGTTCTTCCCCTTGCAATTCTCAGCACGCCAAAGCCAACGACGGCCCTTTTCTATCTACTAAAAGGAGATCCGGAAGCGCCGGAGGGTGAGCCACCGCAACGAGATCAGGAAATCGGTTACACGGATGGATATAAGTTGCGTGGGCGCAAGTTCTACCGACATTACGGTAGGCAGCTTAACCGGCAAGAATTCGAGCGGGCAGGCCGCAAACAGGATCACCAGAATCGCAGCGTGCGCGGAGTCAGAACCCCCGGCAATATCTTCGAGTTCACCGTTGATTTCGAGAATCTAGCTCCTCTGGAACTAGGCGCCTTACTATGGTCACTGGATTTGGATGGCCGGGGTTTTCATCGCTTGGGCTATGGCAAGCCATTGGGATTTGGCAGCGTGCAAGTTTCTATAGAGCAGGTCGAGATTTTGGATTGGGAACGCCGTCTGCAATCTTTTGATTCCAAAGCCGGCTGGCAGCAACCTACTGCTCTTGAGACAGGAAAGTGGATCGCCTCCTTTGTTGAGGCAATGGAACGTGTCTATGGCACCCCGTTGGATCGCCTTGAGCATATCCACGACTTGCTTGCTTTGGCAGCGGAACCGGCAAATGATCTGCCCATTCATTATCCACGAACTGACGTCTCACCGCATCCAGAGGGAAAGAATTTTGAGTGGTTTGAAGAAAATACTCGCAAAGCTAAAAAAGTTGAAGAGGCCGGCCCCCATCATGCCCTGGCTTTAGCCTGCGAAGATTATGAAGGCTTGCCGCTTCTCAAACCTCCAAAAGGCTGAGCAGTAAGCTTCTTTCAATCCAATCACGCGACAACCTCAGGCGGCCATCATTATCTCGCGAAATAGAGACAGACGCTCTATTTCAACTCTGCCTACTGGCATTGCCCATGATCCTCCTCAACTTCTCCCACCCTCTCACCGAAGAACAATTGGCCCGGATACGCGAACTGACGGGCCAGGATAGCGTTCGGGTCATCGAGATCAAAACTCAGTTCGACAATGATCGGCCTTTCGGCCCCCAATTGGAGGCGCTGGTTGGGCAGATTCCGCTTGACGGCCGCGAGCTGCAAACCGTACCCATTCTCATCGTCCCGCCGGCTCTGAACTTCATCGCGGTCATGCTCCTGGCCCACCTTCACGGTCGCATGGGCTACTTTCCGCCCGTTGTGCGGCTGCGCCCCGTGGAAGGGAGCATTCCTCGCCGCTTCGAGGTGGCGGAAATACTCG